>CAMEEX010000111.1 GCA_945915235.1 uncultured Clostridia bacterium
ATCATTTTCATCATACTGTCCTTCATATGTAGAAATATATTCAACATTGAATCCTAAAACATTACGGTCAAAAATTGCTTCTTTAATCATATAGCTGTGCAAACATTCACCGAATACATCAACTGTAGTTCTGCCATCTTGAGATTTGTTCTCTGGGAAACGTGGTGTTCCTGTAAATCCAAAATACTGTGCATTTACAAAGTGTTTCTTAATGTCATTATGCATCTTTCCAAACTGGCTACGGTGACATTCATCAAAAATCATGCAAACCTTCGCATCAGCCCATTCATCCATAATCTTTGAATATCTTGGATTTCTTACAGCATTTGCCATCTTCTGAATTGTAGTACAGATTAATTTTGTATTTGGGTCTTTAACCTGTTTTACTAAGATGTCTGTTCTATCTGTGTAATCAACGCATCCCTCTTCAAAACGGTTAAATTCTTGCATTGTCTGGGTGTCAAGGTCGGCACGGTCTACCATAAAGAATACTTTCTTTATCTTATCTTCCTTACAAAGAAGCTGTGCACATTTCCAAGATGTCAAAGTCTTGCCCGCACCTGTGGTATGAAAAATAAAGCCGCCTTTGTTTGTATCTAATGCTTTTCTTACAAGTGCTTCTGTTGCAAACACCTGATATGGTCTAAACACCATCAAATTCTTATCAGTTTCAGAGATTACCATGTAACGATTAATCATCTTATTTAATCTGTTCTGATTTAAAAATGCTTCCGAAAAATCATTTAGGTTATTGATTCTGTCGTTTGATTCATCAGTCCAGTAGAATGTGAGTGATTTCATAATTCTTGCCTGGTCTGTATTTGCAAAATACCTTGTTTCTACAGCATTACTTACAACAAAAATCTGTACATAATGGAATAATCCCTTATATGAATGGATTCTGTATCTGTCAATCTGGTTGATTGCTTCCTTAATATCTACACCAGCTCTTTTAAGCTCAATCTGTACGATTGGAAGTCCATTACATAAAAGTGTTACATCATAACGATTTGTATATTTACCCTCGACCGTTACCTGATTTGTCACCTGATAAATATTCTCATTGTCATATTGAGAAATAAATTTCATATACACAGATGTTCCGTCATCACGCTCTAATACAAACTGGTCTCTAAGCTGTTTTGCACATTGAAACACACTTTTACCAGACAAATAGTTTATAAGTCTTGTTAATTCCGTATCAGAAAGGTTGTTCCCTTTAAGAACGTCAGCATTAAATTTATTAATCTGTTCTCTAAAATTTTCAACAAGAGCATCATAATTTTCAATTTTAACATACGGATATTTCTGCGTTCCGAGCTTCTTAATCAAATTGTCTTCTAATTCTGCTTCACTCTGATAACCCATTATTCCACCTCCTGTATTGTATTCATCGCTTCAACTATACTCTTTGCCTTGTCCGTTAAACAGTACTTGCCCTTCTTGTTATTATAAGAAGTGACTAGCCCTTGTTCGGAAAAATATTTGAAATATGAATTCATTGTTATTTTACTTACTCCCACTATTTCAGAGAGTTCCGCCTGTGAGGTTGGAATATATTGTTCACCATTTGGCAAATCAATCTGACAATCATACATAGCCTTTAACGCCTTATATATATTGGTTGTCATTTTATCCATTAAATCGTCCATTTTTACCTCCATTTTAATACAATGTATAAGTAAATTTATATTTTATATTATAATTGGTTATGGCATATTATTCAATGGACGAAAAATTAATTTATTGATTTATTTTTATACGCAATAATAAAACGTATTAATTCCGACCGAAAAATTAAGACGTTTTGTGAAGACGTATTACATTAGAATTATCCGTGTGAATGATGATGTAATACGAGGGCATTGGGAGCGTGGAGCGACCTTTGACCGAGGGCGTATAGGGAAACTATGACAAGCTGGTTACCTGTAGAGGTTGCGACAGAAACCGACTCAGGTAACCAGCGGAATCCACGCCAGCGAAAACCGATATTCGCATAGAAAGGTGCTTTTTAGTGCAAAATCTTTACTTTGAAATGATTTAAGTACAAATGGCTGGGAAAATAACTTTATTCAGAAATTTTTGAAATAAATTCAAAATTTTTTTATTTTTGACCGAACGGAAACACCTCACAAAGCCCGTAAATAAGCCATTCTTTGTGACATATTGCACTTTTTAACGGAAACCACAGATAATTTGGAGTTTGCATTTTTGTGTTGTATAATCTATTTGTAAGTGATTTTAGTACGGTTTTCACCGTCATAGTGATTCTGATTACAGAATCCATAAGTATAGATTAAGCAGATGTAACAAGCCTATGCTGGCATTGTTAAATTCAACCATCTGTAGAGAATGACCGAACAGGCTTCTCATGTTATTACAAATTAAATTAGAATTATTCAATCATTCGATTGTTTTATATATATTGAATAGCATTTCTGTTCGGATTCTCGTAACAGGAATGCTTTTTTTGTTGAAGAGAAATAACAACAAAGAAACGCTACCTGTTGGGAGCTTCAACCTGACCGAAGAAAAAGTGAGCCATTGCTAATAAGAGCAACTAAGAGAGCCCCTCTGGTTTTGAACACGCCAAACAGTGTAAGCAACAATTCTATACAAGGGAATTATACGGTCGTTTTATCTCTCCTGATTGCGTCAGGGTGCTTATAGGGATAAAACATTTTAACCTCGTTCATGCTTCCCTCTTTGTAAGAATCGTCAATGAGCCGACGGTTCTTTTTATTATAGATTTTACAGTTCATAGTCACAGCGGATGGACTGCTCCAATGGAGAAAAATCGTTGTGCGTCTTTAGACATGAACACAAAACTAAGCATTACAAGTTATTCGTTCCAGTAATACGCTGGACTTAAGTTATAGATTGTCGTCATCAAGAAGATTTTGTATTATATCGAGCCTTTTTATCGAGTTAAAGATATCACGACGCAGCTCTGCTTTCTCGCTCACGGTGCATGCCACATACTGCCTGTCAAGCATCACCTCATCTATGAGCCCGCACAGCTCCTCGTCCTCTATTCCTCCCGACGCGGCAACCCGGCTGTCTATTCTTCGCGTAATCTCAGCCCTGACCTCAGATGTCAATATCCATCACCACCTTCGCATAGCGGCTTGTGCTGATATAGGCATAGTTCAGCCTGCCATCAGCATAGATTGAGTTATCCCATACGATATCAACGCTTCTACACCGCTCCATAACAGACTCATAGCCTGCCAGGTACATGTACTTTTCAAATTCCTTCTGCCGCCTTATCCTATGCTCACCGTCGGGTGCGGGATATAGTATGATATCCGCGTTTTCCAACAGTTTCCACGGCTCCCTTATAAGGCTTCCCATATCCACTATAATAAGCTCATATTCCCCCTCCCGGCTAAGCTCTTCGATGAACTCTATCAACATATCGCTGTCCAAATCAGGTATATCGCGGGCACACACGGCAGGTGCTATATAATCAAATCCATTACCATGAGAGATAACCGACAGCAGTTTTGCCGCCCTCATTTCACCTCCGGTGCGGTAATAGTACAACGCATCCGACAAAGTCCCTGCGCTTTCCGTCAGACTAAGTGCAGAAAACTCCTCAAGATTGAGATACAGCGTCCTTCTGTCCTGTCCCTTTATGTGCGAGAGCACCATGGCAAGTGTCGTCTTGCCGCAGAAGCCGTTGGGTGAGTAAATGCACACCACTTTGGCTCCCTGCCTATTTTTTGTCCGGCACGCAGCCGATATCTGACCCTTGTACAGGCAAAGTACATCCCTTATTATGTTGTCACCCGCCTGAAACTTCGCAACCACCGGCTCGGCACTTCCCTCAAACAGCATCGGCTGCTCGCACAAGCGTATTATCTGTCCCGCCGGCACACCCTTGACGGCATCGTACATCGCATCGTCCACCAACAGCAGTACCACCTCATTTACCATGGCACAGCTTATGTACTCATCGACGCTCGAGAACGCCCGCATCATAAACGGAAATACATGTCTGTTGTTAAAACAGGCTCCTACCCTCACGGCATACTTCTCGTCCATATCCAAAATACAGCATATTTTATCCATCTGTCTCCTCCCGGAAACAAACACACATTTAATTTTCCAACCGACCCCCATCGGCTATAGCGGAAACATATCGGAGATATTCCGACATTTAAGAAACTATTTTTATTAGACTCATTTAAGATTACTATGATTTCTATATTCGGACTATAACATCGCCTCTCCTAATTGTCAATAAGCATTGGCATTGTTTAAAACATAGCATTTGTAAACTTATTCTCAAGATGAAATCCGGAATAATCGCTGCTGTTTATAGCCCTCCTGCGGCGCTTTAAATTTGGCAGGTATAAAAGCAATATCCGATGGATATAATTTATACAAGAAAAAAATGGAAAGGAATAATTTTCTACCCATGTTTAAAAATAAATCCGTAAAAAAACCGGAAAGACTTCTCAGCTACGATGAAAAATACCTTATAGACGAGCTCACTCAGAGCAAAAATGCACTGGATGCCGCATATTCCTGCTTTGAAAATGCCACTGAGCCTGATATTATAGACAGTTGTATCTATCAGGTCAATTCAGCCCAAATACGCTATAAATTTCTGCTTGAAAAGGCGAAAGCAGCCAATCTCACTCTTGCAATTCCACTCAATGTGCTTATATGACTTCCCAAAAATATAAATCGGAAAATGACATGGTAATCTTCCATTTCATTTTCCGATTTTATATCCTGAATATTTTAAATTAAGCTCTGTAGCCTCTCTTTAAATCCGCCACACTTGCGTAGCTGTCATTTAAAGAGTTCCTTGAGTAGGTAAGCCCTGAGTATACCTGCTGCACATTCCTCATAAGAGGCTCCGTGTTATCCTGTCTGCTGACCTCCAAAAAAGCGCCATAGAGCCTGTCCAACATTCCCCTGACCCGCACTAAATCGTCCGTTTTCAGAGTTATGTCCGCCTTCACCATAACATTGTTCATATATGTATAAAGCGCAAGAAGGTTCCCCGATATGGGATATTTTAAATCAAGTGCCGACGCAAGCTCATTTACAAACGCCTTCGCCCTCTTTATGTTCAGCCTGAACTCATCGGTATTTCCCGCGGACAAAGCTGTAAGCCCGTCATCTATGTACTTCATCGTGACCTCATACATAATTACAATAAGTTCACTCTTTGATGCCTGTGATACCCTCATGGCATATGCATTTATCTCCGACTTGGTCAACCTTACACCTCCATTAAAAGTCTGCTCTCACTACTGAAGAAGCTGTAATACTGACTGTGGACGCTCATTTGCCTGTGCAAGCATTGTTGTGGCAGCCTGAGTTATTACATTCTGCTGAGTATACTCAGTCATCTCGTCAGCCATATCCGAATCCTCAATACCTGATACAGCAGAGGTTATATCCTGCTGATAGGAGTTAAGATGTGTCACAACACTATCAAGTCTGTTCTGATACGCACCGAGAGTTGAACGCACCGAAGATACCTTATTGATGGCATTCTGTACTCTCTCTATCGCATCAGAAGCTGCATCCTGTGTGCATACATTGAGATTGTCAAGTCCTAACGTATGTACGCTGACCTCAGGTATATCCACCTCCAATACCTGACCCTCGTTTGCACCTAACTGTACAGTCATCGTACCCATCTCAGTGACCTTCTCTGTCACCGTGAGCGACCCCTGACCACTTGAAGCGACAAGGTTCTCACCAAGCTCTATCGTCATCTCAAATCCGCCGATATCCTTGATTGTAACCAGATTACCGTCAGTGCTGAGTGTCGCCGTACCGCTGAAGCCTCCTGCAAGTCTTGCCTGTGCATCTGTTCCCGACGATATATTCGTGAGTGAAACCACTCCTGCGAGCTCATCAGGTATCTTATATTCTATCTTCTGTGTTATTCCGTAGCCGTATGTGCTTATATCGCCTGTTGCCTTATCATAATCAAGTCCTGCCGCATCGCAGAGAGTGATAAACTTGCTCTTTAAGGTGTCCTCTGTATCCCCCGGCTCAACCGTCATCGCGGCACCGTTTATCTCTATTGTTCCCTCCTTTGTAATGTTTCCGGCATTGAAGGAAATCTGTGCTGTTGCCTTGGTCGCATCGGCAGTCACCTCTATTGAATAGTCTCCTGCCTTAACCTCCGGGCTTACATAGAACATGGACACATTATCTGTGTCGGAATAGCTTCTTCTGCTCAGTGTTCCGTCAAGCAGCGGCATTGTATTGAACTCCGTGGAGCCTGATATTCTATCTATCTCATCTGTGAGCTGGTCTATCTCTGACTGGATTGCCTGTCTGTCCGAAAGGCTGTTCGTACCATTTGCAGCCTGCACTGCAAGCTCATTTATTCTCTGCAGAATACTCTCTGTCTCGCTGAGCGCACTCTCTGCCGTCTGAATTACGGAAATTCCGTCCGAGGAATTCTTGTTTGCCTGCTCAAGTCCCTTTATCTGTGCGTGAAGCTTGTTGGCAATGGCAAGTCCTGCCGCATCGTCCTCAGCAGAGTTAATTTTAAGTCCCGAAGAAAGTCTCTCTAACGCCTTGTCAAGCTTAGTCTGTGAAACTGCCAGATTGTTGTTTGCGATTATTGACGAAATATTACAATTTACTCTCATTTATATCCTTCCCGTAACAGGCTGTGTACCATCCTCGCACACATTATCCCGTCCATTTTTCTCACGAAATCCATTTCATATTGTATTTATCGGAGATTTTCCACAAATACTTTAGCTGCCGAAAACAGCTTTCTTGTCTCAACGCCCGCATTTTCTCCGTTTTTAGGTGATGGAAGCTGCTGTGCTTTCACCGCTGACAGCTTCACCTTGGAAAATCCGAGCTGCTTTAGGCTGTCCTCAATTCCCTCAAGCATACCTGACACCTCACCGTCCGAGAGGATATAAGCGGCTATCTCATCGCCGTCAACCCTTGCATTTACGTTTACATGGCTTCCGTCATCAAGCTGTGTGTCCACCGTGAAGCTTCCCTCGTTCTCCGAATTTTCGACGACGGACAGCCTTATCGCCCTTGTCCCGCTCTCACTGTCATACGGAACATAGAAGGTGTTATGTCTTGCGAGCGACTCCATCACACTCATTCCATTGGAAATCTGCTTTAAAAACGCAATATCCGCCGTGCCATTGTCGGTTCCTGCATTGCTTACGGCTTCCTTTAACATATCGGCAAGCTCGTCGTAGTCCGATAAAAGCGTCTCTTTATTTTCCATATCCTGAATGAAGCGCTCCAGATCGGCATTTACATTCGATTTCTTTATTTCCTTATAGAAATATGCATTGTCCGAGTACAGTGAACCCGCCGCTGCCAGATTGTTTATGGTCTTAGGAAGCTCATTGTCAGTGACGATCTGTGCCGCCTCCTTCGGAAGCTGTGAGAGCTTCGTGAGCATGTCCTTATAGTAGGACAGCTTCGCGTTATTGTGTCCCT
Organism: uncultured Clostridia bacterium; assembly: GCA_945915235.1. Classification (GTDB taxonomy): domain Bacteria; phylum Bacillota; class Clostridia; order Lachnospirales; family Lachnospiraceae; genus CAG-882. The sequence continues at coordinate 7,459 of CAMEEX010000111.1, forward strand.
TATTTTCTATCATATATGATGTTACAAGGTTGCCCATCGTCGCATCAAGCTGCTGGTTTACAAGCTGTCCTGCTGCCTTTCCGTCGTCCTTGGTGAGCTTGTTTATAATCGTGTAGAGCGCCATATACTGCTCCCTGTCCTCAGCAGATATGCTTCCCTTCCTGTCTAAATCGTACAAAAACTCCGAAAACTTTTGCGTTGAAACATTTTCCTTATCCTGTTTCCTGCTCTCCACCTCCTCGGACAACTGTGTGATGCTCATATTCATCACATCACTTCCGTCCTGCAGCAGCTCAAGCGCGATATCCGGCGTAAGCCTGTCAAACAGATTGTTGACCGCACCGTCAACCTCCTTGACCTTCTCAATGCGCTCCCTGGTAATTTCCATGCTGTTGTATGCGAGAATTCTCACCGCTCTTCTGTTTTCCTCTGTATTGTCAAGCTCAAGCTCCCTCAGAACATTGTCGGTGCTCGCCGATACCGCCGCGCTCAGCTTATCCCCGAGGTCAGGTCTTATCTGCGTGCTCATGGTCTCGTATGCCTCGCCCGCATCATCGTACTTCTTCTGAACCCTTACTGCCGCAGCCTCGATATCTGCAAGTGAAGTATCCTGCTTTCCGAGCTGCTCGTTCCTGTCAACCGCGTCACCTATGGCGTCACACGGAGCAGTCTTTAAGGCTCCGAGCTCATACATAAATCTCTTGTAATCGCTGTTTTCACCATGCGTACTAACTCCGTTTGACGAATTTCCCATGTCAATTCCGTCCTCGCCCGGCTTGTCCTGTGCCGGCTGTATGCCGGTCTGCTCAAGCTTCTCAAGCTCCTCGACGAGCTTTGAGAGCTCCTGTGTATTTACATCTATTCCGTTCTTCTCGAGCACATACGCTGACTCAAACGTGAGCTTGAGCCTTATCTGCTCAAGGCATCTGAGTGTATGTATGCTCTCCTCGTTTGTCAGCGCATCTGTCGGCAGATTGTAGTAATCAAGTGGATTTAGCTGCCCTGCACCCGCTGCGCCGGAATTCTCCATAGCTGTCTCAAGTCCCTCGAGCGTCCGCTCGTAGTCTCCGTTCTTTAGAAACTCACGAAGCGCTTCCTCCGTCACACCGTCGAGTATTTCCACGCTGTGCTCCGCCTTTTTCCACACTGTCGGCTCATCGGACAGATTGACATCTGCTGCCGCGTCACCGTCAACCATCGATGCCGCCATCTTGTCGGCTATCAGCTCCTCATATATAGCTGCCGTGCCACCGGCATTGCCGCCAGCCTGTGAACCCAGCCCGCCAATGAGCTCGCCCGCCTCCTTGGTCTGCCTATATATTTCAAGAGACTCAGGTGTCACTACTGTGCCCGCCTCTATCAGACCTCTTATCTCACCGAGAGTCTCGTCCGTAGGCTCAACCCCCGCGTCCGATAACATTCCCTCAATCTGTGGGCTCACCTCATTCCACTGTGCATCGGTGAGCTTCATGCCGTTTTGTGCGCCTGAATACGCATATTCCGCCTTATACAGATTGGCGGCCGTCGGCTCAAGATTGTTGTTCATAAGATAGCTCACTGTCTGTATATCGAGAGTTTTCAACTCCTTAACCGTCTCAAGCGCCCTGCTTATCTCCTGCACATTCTCGTCCGTAACAGGAAAATTATACTTGGCAAGCACCTTCACCGCATAGGCTTCGCTTCCATCGCCGAGCACACCCTTTATGTCCTCCTCGTCCAAATCAGCCGTATACACATGCTCACACCCTGCTGCCGCGAGCTTTATCCTTATCTGCTCACCGACCGTCACAAGCTTGTCCGTGTCAACGTCGTTCACATCGACACCCTCATCGTCTATGGCGACGAGCTCGCCCGTGTCCATCTTGTTGCATATCGCCTTCATATTGTCTAAGAGTGCCTGTGCCTCGTCGGCAAACTCCTCACCTGTCTTTGGCTTCTTAACGGCAGCTTCCTCCTCAGCATAGTTACTCATTCCGAACAGCTCCATGCTGTTGTCGGATTTTGTAAATTTTACCGCCTGCGTTATCGCCGCTCCCGAGATGCTTCCCTTGATGGACGCAGCCTGTCTTTGCTGCTCCTCGTACAAGGAAGCCGCCCTCCTCTGTTCGCTGTAAGCCTCTATTTTCATGTATTTCCTCCAAATCCTCTTAAAAAAAATAATGCAGGGAATGAAACATATTCCCTGCATCCCTTAATTTATTTATCGGCAGACCTATCTGCGTTTCTTAGTCTTTTTTCTCGGCTTTGTCTGCTTTGGCTCATTTGTCTGCGGCTTAGGCACATGCTTCGAGAACTTGAATACCGCAGTTCCGTACGCCGGAAGAGGATAAGCCAACGCATAAGGCTGTCCGTCGCACTCCGAGTGAACCGCCGTGAGCGTCTGCTGACCCTTCATCTCATTGTCGAGGATGAGTGTGTACTTACCTCCCTGCGGAACTCCGACCATATAATCAGGTCTCGCAACCGGCGTGAAATTACATACGAAGAGGAGATTGTCCCTGCCGTCCTCCGAGCATCTCACAAAGCTGTATATACTTCTGTCGCCGTCATTAGGGTTAATCCAGAAGAAGCCCTCCGGGTACTGGTCGAGTGCATAGCATGCCGGATACTTGCGATAGAGCTGCAAAAGTGCCTTAAAATACTCCCAGACACCCTTGTGCTCAGGCTCGTTTAACAGGTGCCAGTCAAGCGAGCGCTTCTCGCTCCACTCGGACCACTGACCGAAATCCTGTCCCATGAACAGAAGCTTCTTGCCTGGGTGTCCTATCATAAAGGTGTATGCCACCTTCAGATTGGCAAACTTGTCCTCGTACTCCCC
>CAMEEX010000112.1 GCA_945915235.1 uncultured Clostridia bacterium
CCTTAGTTCTATTCAATGACAGGTATCAAAAAGTATTGAATTTATTGAAAAAAACTTGATTATATGGAGAGGGAATAGCCCAACATCCGAATTGAACTATTCCCTATTTTAGGGACTTTTTGTGGTCTATTCATTTTTAGTGTATCACAGCAGGAAAAATTTGTCGATTTATATTTGTTTTAATCTTACACAAAAGTTACAAATTACAAGCTGACGAAGTCCCGGCAGACATTAATCACATATCCACCGCCTCAAACCTTTTTATTGAGGCCTTACACGACATTACAGAAGTCAGAATATATACAATCAGAGCGGCAGCTAAAACCACCCACATTCTGCCATCCTTCATTGTATCCGTGTTATTTAGAAACTCCAACCCCGGAATATGGTGTAATGTCTCCGCAATCGTAACCAAAAGAAAAGACGCAATAGAGAAAAGCAAAAAAGGTTTACCGTATTTATAAGCCGTTTTAAAAAATCCACCGACAAATATCCCGTTAAACAATGCAAATACCAAAAGATTTCCGGCTAAGTAAAACTGATTTGCATTCATCATTGCATTCTTTGTATAAGGAAGGACATCTTCCATTACCGTCATACGAAGAACTGTAAGCATGAGCATAATAATGAAACTAATCATCTGAATAATAATTGTAAATCCATATTTTGCCTTTACCGCATCCGTCTTTTTTATCGGAAGCAAAACCGTGTATAAAATATCGTTGTTCACACATGCATTTTGAAAGGACTGAAACACTCCAAAACAGACAAAAAACGCACCTACAAGAATAGGGTATCCCGGAATCATTGCCATTGCAGAAAACAATATAAAAACAAACGAAATCGGAGAAGCTGCCAGCTTTATCTCTTTACGCATCAAATTTTTCATGGAGTGCCTCCTTCTCAAAATGTATCATGATTTCCTCTAAATTCTCGCCAATCCCCTGTTCGCTGCACTGTCGTATGTAGCTGTCCATCTGCCCGGAAAACTCCAGCTTCCCTTTCTTGATATAGGTGATTGCATCTGCACACTTTTCCAAATCGGAAGTAATATGGGTCGAAAATAAAATGGCTGCACCCTCCTTTGCGAGATACCGGAATATCTCCAAAAGCTCATCCCTTGAAACCGGGTCGAGCCCGCTGGTCGGCTCATCTAAAATAAGCAGCTTCGCACCATGTGACAGTGCTATCGCAAGATTTAACTTTACTCTCATTCCCTCAGATAGCTGCGCCGGAGTCTTATCCTCATCAAGCTCAAACAGCTCCGTATACCTGCGGTATAACGAATCGTCCCACCCATTGTAAAAGGTCTTTGTCACCTCCACAATATCACGGATTTTCTTCTTTTTGTAATAGTCCACCGCACCGCCCTCATAGCCTATCTGCTCCTTGATTTCCGCCTCGTTTTCCCTGAAATTTTTTCCAAAATACACAATCTCTCCGCCGGAAATGTGAATTAAATTCAAAATGGATTTTATCGTGGTCGTCTTTCCCGCGCCATTGCGCCCGATCAAGCCCATAATCGTGCCGCTCTCCACCTCAAACGAAATATTATCCAATGTGAATTTCTCATATTCCTTTCTCAGATGCCTTACCGATAGTATCACACTCATTTTTCTTTCCCCCTCCTGCCTGTTCCTGTTTTATCGTCTTACTTTTCTTACCTTTGCCACTATTCTTAACATTATAATAAAAAAAAGAATAGCAGATGTCCACCTACTATTCTTGACACTTTTGAGGTTATTTTGTTAAATATCGTTGCTTTTCCGCTCCTCACAATAGTCTTCAAACAGCCTGTCTATCGCCTTCCAGCCCTCGCATCTTACAAACCTGTCGTCCGGAAGCTCCTCATTCTTGTTCCAAGGGCGGTTAAACACTGCCACCTTGCACCCTTCAAAATGCATCACATGCTCAAAAGCCGCCGGCGAGTCCTCTATCGCAAAATCGAATGTCATGCCGTATAACTGCTCCAAAGTCATATTGTATGCATAATTCAGTTTACAGGCTTCACGTCCATATTTATCAACGCAGAACAACGGAACCCTCTCCAGCTTGTGCTCATCAAGCCATTTTCTGGACGGTTCATACGAATTGAACGGGCGCCCCGTAATGATAAACACCTCATGTCCCTCATCGACCCACTTATTAATCGTCTCCGAAGCCCCCGGAGTTTCCTCGTAACTCATCAGATTTTCCGGGAGATGCCCCGCCTCCATAAGCTTTTCATACTGTTCATCGTCCAGATTAAAGGTTTTCTTCAGATTGAAGAACTGAACCTCACGGTAAGGCACATCAATTCCAAACAGCTCCTTCGCAATTATTGTAAAATATTTCGCGGTTTCACATAATACATCATCGAAATCTATATATATTTTCATTGCTGTATTTCCTTTCTCCTTCTTTGCACTTTCACAATAAGTATAAATCATTTTCCCTTTATATGAAAGTAGCAATCTGTCATTTTTAATCATAGAAGCCATGCAGCCTCAACCACCCCTCAACAAATGTTGCCACCTCGTCAATCCCTTTGGGAAGGTGAGTTGTATTATCATTATCTGTAAAGACAAGGAGGTAATAAGTTTGAAATTAATCTGGAATTATTTATCAAAAAACAAAATTCTTTTGGTAATCTACACACTTATGTCGGTAGCCGTGGCAGGTCTTGATATCGGTCTGGCATACATTATGTCCGAGTGCGTGGACATAGCAGTAAATGAAAAAACAGGCAGTCTGATATACTATGGAACCCTGTTTATCATATATATAAGCGTATTTTTTGCAGTGTATTTTTTCTTTAGAAAGCTTATGTACAAAATTGAAATGCTCGTAAAAAATAACATGCGTAATACAATCTGCAATGATACTTATAATAACCCCGAAGAAAATATTATGAAGAAAAACAGCGGCGAATTAGTTTCTAAATTCACCACCGATGTCAATACGATAAACGAGACTTACATACATGTTATATTGATGGCAATTCCCGATATGCTTGTATTTTCAGGGAGCATAGTATTAATGATACATATTTCCCCTATTCTGTTCGGAATAATCACAACTATCTCTGTCTTTCAAATGATTATTCCCGGTAAAATGGGAACCCGTCTGGCGGCAAAGCAGAGGGATTTCTCTGATTTTTCGGAAAAATATACCTCCACTTTGTCAGAACACCTGCAAGCGTATGAAACCATGCGAAGTTTTGGACAAATCGAGAAATCGCAAAAAAGAATTAAAAGCTGCGGTGAAAAATTGGAGTATAAAAAGTATCATATTATGCAATTTAAAGCCCTGATACAGATGGGCGCTGTTACTTTGGGCAACCTCTCATATATAGGGCTGTTTTTTGTCGGCGCGATATTAATAATAAACGGTCGTCTTACAATAGGAAGCTTAATCGGAGCCTCACAGTTGGCAGTATATATTACGGGGCCAATGCAGACCATCACCGAAGCGTTTGCCGATATTAAAGGGACAAAGGAGGTTATTCTTAAGGTACTCGGAACTATGCGTCCTTGCAAAACAGCCCCGGTAAATCAACCGGACAGCGGGTTGCCAATCAGCAATTTTGAGAAAATAAAAATAAATGATTTATGCTTTTCCTATGCCGATAAATCAATTTTTGACAATGCAGCTTTTACGTTTGAAAGGGGTAAAAATTATCTTATACAGGCACCATCAGGCAGCGGAAAAAGTACATTGGCGGATATTTTATCCGGTAAAATAAAAAATTATTCAGGCAGTATATTCTTTGACAGCACCAATATGGCGGACATTCTCCCATGCCAACTGCTGAAATTATGCGCGGCATGCCCGCAGCACCCTTTCGTATTTAATGATACAATAAAAAATAATATAACATTTTTTGACGAGGCTATATCCGATGAAAAAGCAGCGCAGCTCCTATGCCAGGTAGGTCTTTCGGAATTATTAAACCACCCGGGAGGAGTCAATTCACTAATCGAACAAAATGGCATAAATCTCTCGGGCGGGGAACTGCAGCGTTTATCCATTGCCCGGCTGTTGCTTTTAGATACACAGTTTATAATTCTCGATGAGGGAATGGCAAATCTTGACGTTCAGGCTTCCTATAACCTGATGTATGATCTGGTACATAATACAACACGCTCCTTCATCTATATTTCGCATCAGGAGGATAAAAAGATAAATTCTTTATTTGACCATATTGTAACCATCAGGGATAAAAAAATTGAACTATTGAGGTCTTAGAAATTAATGATATAATAGATAAAAATTGATTTACAGACAGCCTATCATATAAATGATAAGGCAAAATTCACAATAATATGAAGGAATTCCTATGAACATCGGACTGACAATCAAGAGACTCCGCAAGGAAAAAAATATATCCCAAAATCAGTTATCGCAGCGTTTATGTGTTACCCCACAGGCTATCAGCAAATGGGAAAACGGTGTGAATACTCCCGATATTTCCCTGCTTCCGCAAATAGCCGAAGCGCTGGGAGTTTCTATTGACTTTCTGTTTGATTACTCCGATAAGAAAAGAATTAAAAAGATTCAGACCAATATAGAAAATAAAAATTTTGCCGGCATAGATGAATTTGCCCAGGCAGTTTCATTTATCGAAAATGAACTCGCCAAAAAACCGGACGATACCGAATATAACCTTGTATTAGGAAATCTGTTATTATATTATGCCGAAGAGCTTGAGAAAAAGGCTGTCCGGTGCGCCAAAACCGTCATAGACAAAAGCGGGCAGAATGATGCCGCGCTGAATATCATTCAGTCAGGCAGCCATGGCTTCAGTTTCGATTGGAAGAGAAACAACCGCTATCGGTTAATCAATTACTATGAAACTCTGATTAACGAAGGCATTGCCACGCCGGATACCTATTCCTTCCTGATTGAAAACCTCTTGTTAGAACGCGAATATGACAAGGCTCTTGCATTTATTAAAAAGGCAAAGAACATTCTGCCGGCCCCAAAATCAGCACTATATAATATATTGCTTGATACCATCAAAAATAACAAAACCGACTATTCAGAAATTATCTCCATCGGACTAAATTCCGGGTTTGAGGAAAACTATATTATCGGTTCATTTTTAGCAAGCCGGAATGAGTATTCCGCGGCAATAGCCTGTTGGCAGAGAGCCTTTGATAAACAGGAGGGCAGAAAATTTATTGACCCTTTAGAACAAATGTCTGAATGTTATATTCTCCTGAAGAAATATGCCGACGCAATAAACATCAATGAGATGATTATCGAGGTTCTTCATACTGATTGGCAGGTTGATTCCAGCAAAGAGATTGATGAAATCAAAGAAACCATTAAAGCCTTAAAGCTGTTAATCAAATAAGCTCACATATCTTTGAAACGGATATTGTTCTTCTATTTAAAAATCTGATTGAGTACCTTAGCTATCGCATTCAAATCAATAGGCTTTACAATATGTCCGTTCATGCCACATTCAAAAGCTTTCCGCCTGTCCTCCTCAAAGGCGTTCGCCGTCATCGCAACAATCGGGATATTGGCTTTCGTGTTATTAGGCAGTGTACGGATTTCCCTTGTCGCCGTATATCCGTCCATTCTCGGCATCTGGATATCCATAAGCACAACATCATATTTATTCTCGGGAGCTTCATTTATGATGTTCACTGCCTCAATACCATCAACTGCACTGTCAACAACCATGCCGGTTTCTTCCAGAAGCGCCGTTGCAATTTCCCTGTTCAATTCATTGTCCTCCACAAGAAGAACTCTCCTGCCGCTATAGTCGTAAGTTTTTTCCGTGCTTTCACAAATCTGTTCTTCTGCCTGAACCGGATTCGTCAATACACTTCTTAACTCAGACATAAAAATCGGCATTGCAACAAATGCCGTTGCTCCAGCTTCCCTTGCCTCTTTTTCAAAATCTGTCCAGTCATAAGCTGTCAGAATGATAATCGGTACATCTTCCTTGATTACCTTGCGTATTCTGCGGATTGTCTCTATTCCATTCATATCCGGTATAAGATAATCCACAATATAGACCTTGTACTCAGCCTTCTGTTCGGCTGCGTCCTGAGCGCGGAAAACGGCTTCCTTACCGGTTACAGTCCATTCAGGCTGCATATCAATGCTTCTTAACATCTTGCAGACACTGCGGCAGGTATCTATATCATCATCAACCACAAGTGCTCTTGCACCCTGCAGCTTTGCAATCGGTTTATATTTAATCGGCTTATCCGCAAGACGTACTGTAAGAGTAACCGTAAACTTAGAGCCTTTTCCTTCCACACTCTCCACGTCAATGGTTCCGCCCATCATATCAACAATATTTTTAGTAATTGCCATACCCAGACCGGTTCCCTGAATTCCACTTACTGTTGAGGACTGCTCTCTTGCAAAAGTGTCAAACACATGCCCTACAAACTCCTGTGACATTCCGATACCTGTATCCTTGATTGAAAACTCATATATTGTATAGCCGTCTTTCTGACAAGGTTTTTCCGTGAGAAGGATAATAATATCCCCGCCAACAGGCGTGAACTTGACGGCATTTCCGACAATATTTATGAGAATCTGATTCATTCTCAGCTTGTCCGTTATGACATCTTCATTTCTGACATCTAATGTATCAATATAAAGATTTAGCTGCTTGGCATTTACAAGTCCCTGAATCATTGTCCTCAGATCATGGAGCAGGTCAGGCATATGCACAGGTTTTTCATCAAGCTTTACGCTGCCACTCTCAATACGGCTCATATCCAGGATATCATTAATCAGGCTCAGCAGATGGGTGCTGGACGTATTAATTTTCGCAAGATAGTCATGTACCTGTTCCGTATTATCAATGTGCGTCTGTGCAAGTGCCGTAAACCCGATAATAGCATTCATTGGAGTACGGATATCATGTGACATACTGTTTAAGAACATGGTCTTGGCTTTGTTTGCCTGCTGTGCCGCTGCAAGCGCAAGAGAAAGCTGCTCCTGCTGCGCTCTCAGTTCCTTATCTTTCTGCAGCTCAGCTTCCAATGCAGCTTCTGCCTTTTGCTCTTCCTCTTTAAGTTCCTCATTAGCCTGTTTCAGCTTTTCCTGTGTCAACATCAGATTCTGACGGAGCTCTATCTCTCCCACAAAAAATGCCACCAACGCCGAAAAAGTCTGTGCATAGGTCTGAAGCGAAAGCCCAAAATTCAAAAATTCGTATGCCGTCGCCCCGGTCATCAGGACAAAATATGACCAGCCGAGAAACTTGAGGTTTTTGCTGAGTCTGTCATGGTACCTGATTAACAGCCAGAGTACGACCAACAATGCCACGATAGGCGCCACATGAGTCAGATGATAATACCTGCCCCTGCTATACAGATTGCTGCCGTCAAAGGAGTAAAACCAGCCAAAATGCAGATTAAGGGTCAGTGCTCCAATTACTATACACTCAATACCCCAATAGACTTTGAGTATGAAACCAGGTTTTTCCCCATACGGTCACGCTCCCTTCCTTACCTGTTCTTTATGGTATATTAAGCAGAATGCAATTACACATATCAGCACTGATAACAGCGAACCCGCTGCTGTCGCCAGTCCCATCGGGAACAAGGTTGTCTTAAATATCCGCGATGTCAGATAAACTCCCGGAACACGCACCAGAACAATTGCCAGAATATTATGTAAAAATGACAGTCCCGACTTTCCACAAGCACAGAAATAACCACTGAAACTAAAATGAATGCCCGCAAAAATACTGTCAAAAATATAACCTCTAAGATACTGGCTGCCAAGCCGTATCACATCTGCCCCATCTGCCGTATTTCCATCTGTAAATAAAGATACAATCTGTGCAGCGGTAAACTGAATTGTAATAGTCGCCAATACTCCAAATCCGACTGCAATCAAAACAGCGTAACGCAGAGTTGCAGCTGCTCTTTCCGGTTTATTGGCTCCGATATTCTGAGCGCCAAGAGCCGAAACAGTAGACAGCATCGACGACGGAACCAGAAACAGGAAGCTCATTATCTTCTCCACAATGCCTACGGCTGCAGCGTCATTTAATCCTCTCTGGTTTGCGATAATCGTTATCACAATAAAAGCGACCTGAATCAGACCGTCCTGTACAGCGATTGGAATACCGATAGATAGTATTTTTCCCATAATCTGTCTATGAAGTTTGAAATCTGTCTTAATAAGAACAACGCTCTTTCTTTTTATGATAACAGTCAATGATACCAGCACACTGACTGCCTGGGAAATGGTTGTTCCAAGTGCTGCACCCGCAGGGCCAAGCCTCAAAACACCCATAAAAATGTAATCCAGCACAATATTGGCAGCACATGCCACAGCTATAAAATACATCGGGCTCCTGCTGTCTCCCATGCCTCTGAAAATAGAGCTTATGATGTTATACGCTGTAATAAACGGAATACCAATAAAACAGATCGTCAGATAGGTGACAGTTCCTTTTACAGCCTCCGACGGTGTAGACATCGCCGCTACAATAGGATGCACTAACATAAGAAGCAACGCCATTCCAACGATAGCAACTCCCATAAACAGAATGACCGTATTTCCAATAGCCTTAGATGCCTGTTTTTTGTCATCTGCTCCAATCGCCTGTGCAATACTTACTGTTGTACCCATAGCAAGACCTACAATCATAACGGTAATCATATGCATAATCTGTGACCCGATAGACACCGCGGTCGTACTTGCCACACCATCATATTGTCCGATAATAAACAAATCCGCCATTCCATAGAGCGTCTGCAAAAAATAGGAAAGCAAATACGGCAATGAAAACAAAATAACATTTTTTAATACACTGCCGGTGGTAAGTTTTTTTTCCATAACAATTTCCTCTTTCTTATCTGATATAAGCATATCATAAACTCTATAACAGTTGTAGAGTCAATAAAAAAATATGTTAATGTGCTGCTTTTTCATAAAAAAGTGGAGTATACGGATTTCTCCATATACTCCACTTTTTTATATTAGTAATTCACATTAATAATTCTCTTCATGTACTTCAAAATAACTCTGCGGATGATTACATACCGGACATACCTGCGGAGCCTTGGTTCCTACCACAATATGTCCGCAGTTGCGACATTCCCATACCTTAACTTCGCTCTTCTCAAATACCTGTGCCGTTTCAATATTCTTAAGAAGCGCACGATATCTCTCTTCGTGATGCTTCTCAATCTCTCCCACTGCCCTGAATTTTGCTGCAAGCTCAGGGAAACCTTCTTCCTCAGCGGTTTTTGCAAAACCTTCATACATATCTGTCCACTCGTAGTTCTCACCTTCTGCTGCCGCAGCTAAATTTTGCTTTGTATCACCGATTCCCGCTAATTCCTTAAACCACAGCTTTGCATGTTCTTTCTCATTATCTGCGGTCTTTAAAAATAATGCGGACATCTGCTCATAGCCTTCCTTCTTTGCCACAGAAGCAAAATATGTATACTTATTTCTTGCCTGAGACTCTCCTGCAAATGCCTCCTGTAAATTTTTCTCTGTCTGTGTTCCTGCGTATTTGTTTGCTACCATTTCTTTTACCTCCGTTTTCTTTATCACTTTCCAAAATCTGATGCCATGTGCTTGCACAAAGGACATAATATATCCATTCCGTTCCATTGAGTTCACGCAGTTGACAACCATTACGATTCAGCTTGTAACAATACTCACTTGGTTTTCTTATTAGATTACATATATTATAGCGTGTACCGGGGCGAATGTCGATGGGTTTTTGACCATTATTTACTTCTATTTGCTTTAACTTAAAAAGCCGGAAGCTAATGCACCCCATTTTATATTTCTTTACTACATCAGTTTTACAAACTTGAAATTATCGATTTAAGAAAAACAATCCAACAAGGCAAAATCCCACACCAATAATTCTGCTGATGCTAATTACCTCGTGGTATAGCAACGCACCAACAAACAATAAGGCAACTGCAATAAAAGCACTCTGAACAATAGACGCTGTACTTACAGCCCAGCCATTTTTATAAGCATAAATAAACCCGACTTCTAAGCCAACAACTGAAATACCAAGAAAAACAGGAGCCCAATTCATTTTTTCATATTCCTTCAATAAATTTCCATCTTGTATTTACATACAAAAAACAGCGAATAAAGATTATCCCTAATCTTCATCCGCTGCCCAACTATAGCGTTTCCTGGGGGAATCGAACCCTCAACTGCCCCTTAGGAGTTCAAGTCCACACAGAAAACACATATCATTATCTGTAAATCTAAGTCAAGGAAAGTCTTGATTTTTCTAACTTTCCTGTTAATTCGTGTCAAAATAAGA
>CAMEEX010000113.1 GCA_945915235.1 uncultured Clostridia bacterium
TGTGAAATTTTCAAGGTACTATCAGGGGGGAATTCTTATTTGACCCCAACATCATCTCAATCTACTTGTTATCACAATTTTTTCAGAGTATAATATAGAGCAGTTGAAATCTACCAATATTTCAAAATATGACAGAAAGGAAGTTTTACAATGAAATTAAAGGAATTACAGGACGCTATGATTGCCGCTATGAAGGCAAAGGATAAATTCAGAAAGGACGCCATCGCAGACCTCGTGTCCGCTGTCAAGAAGAAGGGTATCGACGCAGGCTGCCGCGAGGACATTCCGGATGATATGGCTGTTGAGGCAATCTTAAAGGAGATTAAGACCGTCAAGGAGCAGATAGATACCTGCCCTGCCGACAGAACAGAGCTTCTCGCCGACTACAAGAAGAAGTACGAGATTATGAGCGAGTTCGCTCCTAAGATGCTCTCCGCCGAGGAGGTTGCCGCAATCCTCAACGAGAAGTTCGCCGACGTGCTCGCCACCAAGAACAAGGGACAGATTATGAAGGCTGTCATGGGCGAGTTAAAGGGCAAGGCAGACGGCAAGGTTATCAATCAGGTGGTGGCTGAGCTGACGAAGTAGAATGGGTTTATAGATTATATGCCTTTAAGTCGATTACTGCTATATACATTTAAGTTTGCAGATATTTCTTCATATACTCGAAATCCCGGAAAAAATTTTCTCCGGGATTTCTTTATATATTTCCTTATATACAAGCTAACTAAATATCTTTTCGGATTGCAGTTTGCTATATTTCGCTTCAAACAATTAATAGTGCAATGCCAAAATATTTTCTTCGCTGTGCTTAGTTACTCGATGAATGTGGCATATACTGGTAGAGCTGCATCGCAGTTGACGCAATCGGCATACTCTGTAATATCACCTTTCCCGGACCATACACTACCGTGTTAAATAATCCTTCTCCGCCGAACAATACATTTCCGACGCCCTTTATTGTACGAACCTCCATGCGACAGCTCTCAGACATCGCAGCCACATATCCCGTATCAACAATCTTGCAGTCTCCCGCCGGAATTTCATATTCGTGCGCCGAACCGTCGACCTCGAGAAAAACTATTCCCCTTCCGGTAAACTTTCTCATAAGGAAGCCTTCGCCTCCGAACAGACCTCTTCCAAGCTTCTGGTGAATGTACACCTCGCTGTTCACACCGCCGACAGTTGCGAGAAACGAACCCTTTTGAACAATGAGCCCATTGCCGGGTGTAATCTCCACCGCCCTTATAGAGCCCGGAAACTTTGACGAAAATGCAATTTCCCCGTCACGCCTTGCAACATATGTGTTGGTGAATGCGCTCTCCTTCGTAAGCATTCTCCCAAACATCTTGCCAAGTCCTCCGCCGCTCGTCTGCATCTCAATCTCATCGTCCATCCACGACATTGCCCCTGCCTCGCACTCAACCTGCTCGCCCTGCGCCAAAAACACCTTGAGCACCGGAAGATTACCGCCATCAATCCTATAGTTCATACCAATCTCCAATCCGAGGTTTTTCCTCTTTTGAAATCTATGTTATCGCTGCTCCTTCATAGTACACTGAACCGCAGGATTTTCCAATATATTTTTTGCACTTAACTATATTTATGATGTTGGGGCATATAAAACAACATCTTCCTATGTTAAAAAATTTCATGTGCTTTGTTGACGTCTATTCAAGTAGTATTATAATATAAAATTATAAACATAAATAAAAGTCACATAACTTGAAATTCGTTCAGACATTATTTTCCGAGACATTTACCGCCTAAAAGCTTGATACCGGAAATAAGGCGGTAATAATTGCACTAAACGAAAGAAAAAATACCGCTTATAGAGATAATAAAGTCATTTAGGCGGTACTTTCCAATTATAATATGAATAAATGAAGCATTTTTTACCGCTGCTATGTGAAAATAGCATAGTCAGGCGGTAATTCATTTCCAAACGCCCAATCTAAATTAAGTAAAGAAGGGAGGATAATGGTGAATAATAAGTTACCATTGCAGAAGCGTATGTTATTCAAATTAGGAGTTTTCTTTATCGCAATAGCTGTTGTGAAATTATGCGTTGCTCTTGTGTTTCGAATTTATAATCGCAATGAGGCGTAAAGGATTATCAATAAGGAAGCGCGAGACGTCGCACAACGTCCGGTGGACGTTGGTCTTGCGACGACCGGAGCGAAGCGGAGACAATCAAACTTCGAGCCCCATCACTGCGCGTGACGAGGTGCTAGGTGCCGGTGGCACCTGCTTAGCACCGACCGAGCCGGCAGGCGAGATACGAACCCACTTATGCAATAAGTGGGGTTGAGAAGCCTCGGCTTCTCTATTGCAAAAAAGGGCATCTCCATCGGAGATACCCTTTTTGCAATAAAAAAGCGCGAGACGGGAATCGAACCCGCGACCCCCTCCTTGGCAAGGAGGTGCTCCACCGCTGAGCCACTCGCGCATTGTGTTTTGTGAGCTGTTCGTCACACTCACAAGGACAATTAGTATATTACTACATGTCCCCGGAAATGTCAACACTTTTTTTTAATTTTTTTCTTCTATTATTTTGCTTTCTTTGTACCGTTTTTTCATATCATCACAGCTTCTTAACACCGCCCTAAGCTTTCCCGACATCTCCTGAATAAATGTCATCTGCTACAAGGCTTCCGACACCTCCATAATAATCTCCGTATATAATATATAATAAGAGACATTATAACATATAATAAAATTAGAAAATAAATCCACCAAAATAATCCATGGAAAGGAGTAAGCCATATGCTGCTTGAACTAAGTATCTTTCTGATTGTACTGGGCTTCGTAAAGTTCTGCGTCGCTCTATTGATGCAGCTTGACACTCATAGGAACAAATAGTACACTGCCTTGTCTCCTCAAAATGTCACACATTTTTATACAGTTAAACACCTGTGGCGGATTCATATGCCCCAACAAGATAGCTGAACCTGCCACTGATGTCCCTGACTGTCAGTTATAAAGCTCCCCAAGCGTTGTCTCACCCCAACTATAGTTGGTAAGATAACTCCCCTTAAAAAGTTGTGAATATACTTCTTTCCCAGTAAGATAATTGTATAGATCGCAGTTGACCCGCTCACATATAATACGCCTTTTTCCATCCACAGACTCAACAATATCCGCAATCTCATATTCCTCAAGAAGATTTTTGAGTCGAAGTGCGACCTTGCGGTATCGTGAATATATAACAGGACTTGCAGGTTCATCCTCCCATAAAAAGCTTATCGCCTCCTCCGATGTCACAAATCCTCCGCGCCTGTCGACAAGCAATGCAAAAAGCTCCTTGGATTTCTTATTTCTGAAGGCTATCGGTCTGCCATCAACAAACACATCAAAATATCCAAATGTTCTTATCGTGACCTTATGACCGCAGCAGGACAATTTCTCTGTTACATTTTCAACCGCCACTTCAGGATTGTCTGACGAATATGTTTCATTTTCAGGCACTATGTACACAGAAAACATCGAGATGAGACATTATCCGATGTTTTCTGTGTACATACAGCCCGCACCCTTTTTGCAGTCTTTGAAGTTATATCTTCATAGGTGAATTCTTCCTCGCCATCCTTTAGGAGTTTCTCGAAAGCTTCATATTCTGTGGCACTGCGTTCGACAAAATCATCAATGGGCGTACCCTTCTTCATCAGTTCGTTCCACTCATCAGTCGAATATCCAAAAAATCCGCACACATTCTCGCTCGAATACAACGGTAAAACATAACCATCCGCAGTAACCTTAAACGCGGCAACTCCATCCGTGAACTGCTTTATAAGCTGTGTCATATTTTCCTTCAGACTCTCATTTTCGTTTCTCAACCGTTCTGTTTCTGTTTGGTCAACAAGCCTGCGGCAACAATAAAAGCTTATATTTTCATCTATTTTAAGAAAAATTCCACTATATGCCCTTATATGTCCATCTGATGATCTCGCGTGATAATTGATAACTAACGGCTGTTCTGTATTCTGCAGCCGCCTTCTGTTATCAGTAAATTCTTCAAAAAATTCCTGAACCTTTTCCACATCTGCAGCATCAACCGTATCTGTTATCCACTTTCTGGTTGCATCTGCAAGCTGCATGGGGATATTTTCAAGCCATGTAAACATCGGCGAATTATTGCTATATAGGCACTTTACTGTCTCTGCCGCAAAATTATATTCAAAAATCTTATCATACACCTCAGACAACGCTTTAATATATCTTACGGTCTCTCTGTCTTTTCTTGCAAGCTGTCTCTTGGTGACATCCATACACACACTCTGGAACTCCTCGGTGCCATCTTCGTTTATTACCTTCGTAACCCACCCAAACACATGCGCCCTGCTGCCATCAAATCTAAGCAATGTCATTTCCCCCGCCACCGGAGCCCCGGCCCTGTATACCTTATTAAGATATATCGAAAACCTATGTCTCTCCTCAACCGGGATCAGAAGAAACAGATTATTCTTATACATTTCATAATAGTCTGCTTCGCCATCCTTTTTCTCGGAAAAATGTAAAAAATCCAGCATATTTTTATTAATATATGTAATTCTTGGTTGTTTCTCACAGGTATATTTTATAAAGCCGCAGGGAACCGTATCATTTAAGAAGCTCAGATTATTATTGGACACAATGCTCTTATCTGCACATGTAAAATCCGTATTCAAAACTTTATGCTGCATGTCATCATAAGCATCTGTGATGTCAACCACCACGGAATACCCTATAAGTTTTCCGTCTTTCCCACGCCTTACATTCACGGAATCCTTCACAAAAATAATATTTCCATCCTTCTTTTTGATATGATATTTCTCCGAATAATCTCCCTCATCGCCCATCATCATCCTACGCAAAAAAGACAGGTATATATCCCTGTCGTCTTCGCCTAAAATTTCCGCATAGCCGCCCTTTCTATCCATCAGCTCTTTTTTTGAATACCCTGTCATGCGGCATAAGCTGTCGCTTGCAAATCTTAATTTTCCAATACCTGATAAATCATATTCGTGATATCCACTAATATTTTCTAAAGTATCAAACTCTCCCACACTGCAACTCCAACACTGTTAAATATAGTTTCCCATTATTTTGTGCATATCCACCATTATATACTCTCACCGTCATCATGGCTACTCTTTTCTAAGCTCCGTCTTTTTTATTTTCCCACTTATTGTTTTAGGCATTGTTGACACAAACTCTACAAGACGCACCCACTTATATTCGGAAAGTCTCCTGTTGCAAAATTCTTTTATCGCAAGCTCAAGCTCCCGTGTAGGTTCGTAGCCATGCCCCGGCACTATTACAGCTTTTATAGCCTGACCGCGCAGCTTGTCCGGAACACCTATTACGCTGCACTCTGCAACTGCCGGATGTTCCATCAGAACATTCTCAATTTCATAAGGCCCCACTCGGAAACCTCCCGTCTTTATTATGTCATCAAATCTGCCATGAAACCAGTAAAGTCCGTCACTGTCCCTATATGCCGCATCACCTGTGTGGTAAACTCCATTCCTCCATACATGCTTATACTGTTCTTCACTATCAAGATATCCCGTAAATATTCCGGCCTGTCTTCCGCTTGCAGGCGGTATAATTACAACCTCCCCTATCTGTCCGTCAGGAACCCGTTTTCCATCTTTGTCACGCAGTTCTATGTTGTAAAATGGTGAGACTGTTCCCATAGCACCCGCCTTCGGCTGTCTTCCCATAAAGTTAGCCATAAGAAGTGTTGTCTCCGTCTGTCCATATCCCTCGCAAAGCGGTATTCCCGTCGCCTGTGTGAATTTCTTAAACACCTCAGGTGCGAGCATTTCTCCCGCAGTGGAGGCATGCTCAAGTGTCGGCATGTTCCCAATCCCCTTGCGTACAAGATACCTGTACACAGTCGGCGGCGCACAAAATGAGGTCACACCATATCGGTTAATCACCGTGACAAGCTGCTTCGGGTCAAAATTATCAAAATCATATATCATAACCGCACTTCCGATAAGCCACTGTCCATAGATTTTTCCCCATGAAGCCTTAGCCCAGCCGGTCTCCGCAACCGTAAAATGAAGTCCGTCATCCTGCGCCTGCTGCCAGTATTTTGCCGTGACTATATGCGCCAATGGATATGTAAAATCATGTATCACGCCCTTAGGATAACCTGTAGTACCCGATGTAAAATACAGCATCATAGGGTCGGCTGCACTCGTTTCAACTCTGTCGAGGACATCGCTTGCTGCTTCCATCTGTGATGTCAGATTAAAAAATCCATCGACATCCTTTTGAACGCACCACAACCTAGGGTTCTTTTCTGATTTTTTGAGCGCCTGTTTTATGGTTGAAGGTACATCGTCCTGAGCAGTGCATACTATTGCCTTCACATCGGATGCATTAATTCTGTAAACGAAATCTTCCACCGTAAGCATATGTGTCGCAGGAATCATAACTGCGCCAAGCTTATGAAGTGCAACTGCCGCAAACCAGTACTCGTAGTGCCGCTTCAGGACAAGCATAACCCTGTCCCCTCTTCCTATCCCATATGCCATGAAAACATTTGCCATTTTATTGCTGTATCTTTTCACGTCGTGAAAAGTAAATATGTGCTCCTCATTATTCCCATTACACCAGACCATAGCCCGTTTGTCAGGAGAAACAGATGCATATTCATCCACAACATCATATCCAAAATTAAAATTATCCGGATAATTTAACGTCAATTTTTTTAAACCACCATTTTCATCCTTAATCTCAGTGCAAAACTTCTGATATATACTGCTCATATTTTTCCTCTCACCACATGCTGCTTTTTATATTTTTCATTATCTGATAACGTCCATCCCGATACTGCGGAACCTGTCATATCGTTTTCCTACCAATTCCGTATCTCTTGACAGTTCATCAAGCTCTTCTTTTATCAACTTTCCGATTCGATCGTAAAATTCTTTTTTCCCAATTTCCTTTTCAGACAATATTCTCTCAATTACTCCAAGGCTCTTTGCATCCTCAGCCATGAGTTTAAGGCTTGCTGCTGCCTCCCTTGCCTTCTTGGCATCCTTCCACAGTATACTGGCACAGCCCTCAGGTGAAATAACCGAATACACCGCATTTTCAAGCATCCATACCCGGTCAGCCACTGCAAGTGCAAGAGCGCCGCCGCTTCCGCCTTCCCCTATAAGTATTGAGATGACGGGCACACATAGTGTTGTCATTTCTAAAATATTTCTCGCTATTGCATGACCCTGACCGCGCTCCTCCGCCTCAACTCCACAGTATGCACCTGAGGTATCTATAAAGCATACTATGGGTCTACCGAATTTTTCCGCCTGCTTCATAAGGCGAAGTGCCTTTCTGTAACCCTCGGGGTGCGGCGCTCCGAAATTCCTATAGTTTCTCTCCTTCACTGTATGCCCCTTCTCAATCGCAATTACGGTTACAGGTATCCCATCAAGTCTGGCAATCCCTCCGACTATTGCTTTGTCATCCGCATAATAGCGATCCCCATGAAATTCTATAAAATTTTTGAATATATTCTTTATGTAATCTGTCCCTGTCGGTCTGCCATTGTCCCTTGCAATCTTTACTCGCTCATAAGGTATCTCATTCATATATTTATACTCCCTCGTGCATCTTAAGAAGCTCCGTAAGAAGCTTTTTCTGCTTATTTCTGGCAGCTATTGCATCAACAAAGCCATGCTCTAACACAAATTCTGCCTTCTGGAAACCGGCCGGCAGAGCTTTTTTGGTAGTCTGCTCAATAACTCTTGCCCCCGCAAAACCGACTATGGCTCCGGGTTCTGCCAATATAATATCTCCATCCATTGCAAAGCTTGCCGTGACCCCTCCCGTTGTCGGGTCAGTGAGCACGGTTATATATAAAAGTCCTGCATCACTATGACGCTTCACGGCTGCACTCACTCTTGCCATCTGCATAAGTGACAGAAGCCCCTCCTGCATTCTCGCCCCTCCCGATACCGTAAATCCTACTACTGCCAAATGTTTCCACGCAGCATACTCAAATAATCTTGTGAGTTTTTCTCCCACTGCACTTCCCATGCTTCCCATCATAAAATAAGCATCCATCACAAAAATACAGCAGTCGCACCCTCCAATTCTTACCGTTCCGCATATCACCGCTTCCGTCTGTGAGCTTGCCGCCCTTACGGCAGCCATCTTTTCATCATATCCCGGAAAACCTAACGGATTGCCCGCTCTCACATCCTTATACATCTCAACAAAGCTTCCTTCATCCGCTATAAGCTTTATTCTCTGTCCTGCACGCATACGGAAATGATATCCACAACCGCATACCATATTGTCAGCCAGCAGTCTGCTCAAAGGAATTTCTCTATGACAGTTCGGACATTTCCGCTCAGGCTCACCCTCATCCTGCATTATGGGAACTGAGCATCTTCCGCCTTCTTCCAATTTATTTTTAGGTTTCAAAAAGTTCATAAGTGCCATATCAATCCTCTATCCCAATATTTTATATACTAATGTTCACACATGTGCGCCGATACATAACTTACAAACATTATCTTTCTGACAAAATTACTTATTTCCCATAAAAGTCAGGTCATAATTACCAGAAGAAAATCTTTCATCCTCGACTATACACAACTGCTCCTCAACATTGGTTTTAATACCGTCGACGACCAGTTCACATAAAGAAGCCCTCATTTTTCTGAGTGTCTCTTCCCTTGTCTTAGCATATACGATAAGTTTACCTAACAGTGAATCATAGAACGGAACAACTCTCATTCCCTCAACAAGAAAAGTATCAAACCTCACGGAGGGTCCTCCCGGAATATGTAAGAATTCAAGCTTTCCACAATTCTGTGCATTTATGCGACACTCTATCGCAGAACCCATTATCCGTATATCTGCCTGAGTGAAATTAAGCTCAATCCCAGCGGCTATCCTTATCTGCCACTTAACAATATCAATTCCCGTCAATATCTCTGTTACGCAATGTTCCACCTGCAGTCTCACATTCATTTCCATAAACCAGAAATTTCCTGCTCCATCCAAAAGGAACTCCAGTGTGCCGGCACCTACATATCCTATCTGCTTTACGGCATCAGTGATAACCCCAATCATATTTTCTCTCTGCTTTCCCGAAACGGCAGGCGATGGCGTCTCCTCCACAAGCTTCTGATTTCTTCTCTGCAATGAACAATCTCTTTCACCCAGACACACAACATTTCCAAATTCATCCGCAAGAACCTGAAATTCCACATGTCTTGCAGGGAATATGTATTTTTCAAGATACATACTTCCATCACCGAATGCATTTAAAGCCTCACTGACCGCCTGAACATATGCCTCATCCAGTTCATCCGCTGTCTCTATAAGTCGTATTCCTCTTCCACCTCCACCTGCACATGCCTTAAGCATAACAGGATAACCAATTTTTCCGGCGACATTCTTAGCTTCATCGAGTGACTGTACTGCTCTGCTCCCCGGAATTACTGTAAGCCCTGTTTTTCCGATAAGTTCCTTTAAAACCGCCTTATCACTCAACCTCTCCATGCTCTCAGGTTCAGGTCCTATAAAAACCAGCCCATTTTTTCTGCACAATCTCGCAAAATGTGCATTTTCGGACAGAAATCCATATCCGGGATGTATTGCCTGCGCTCCGGTAAGAATTGCAGCACTGATTATCTGGTTTTCATTGAGATAACTCTGTGCTGCCTGCGCTCCCCCGATGCATACACTCTGGTCAGCCAGTGCGACATGAAGAGCATTTTTGTCTGCCTCGGAATACACTGCCACTGTCGATACTCCCATTTCTTTGCAGGCTCGTATTATTCTGACCGCGATTTCACCGCGATTGGCAACTAGAATCTTTGAAAACATAATCTACTCCATTTCCGTTATCGCAAACGAAAAATCCGCCGATACACAGTTTCTTTCTCCTACCCTGACAGTGCCCTGTGCAAAATAAAACGGATGCTTTGACCTTACTATGCTGCACTTTGTCTCGATTACATCCCCGGGGCGAACAGGCGAACGGAATTTCACATTGTTAAGTCCTGTGTATACCGGAAGTTTTCCATCTGTCATAACCGTTTTCATGAGTACACACGCGGACTGGGCAAGTATTTCACACAAAATTACTCCGGGAACAACCGGATTTCCCGGGAAATGTCCATCAAGAAAAAATTCATCTCCGCGAACTCTATAATGTCCTATCGCAGCACCTGCGCTTTCGTGTACTTCATCCAATAAGAGCATACTATTTCTGTGCGGAAGTATATTCATAATC
>CAMEEX010000114.1 GCA_945915235.1 uncultured Clostridia bacterium
TTTCGACAGCGGCTGGAAAGGCGTCGAAGGGAGGTGGCGCAGGCAGTGAAAAAGGAGCGGCTGCGGGAAAATTGACTACCGCGGCAGGTGGAATGACCCTAGATAATGGTCACAACCGCAAAAAGAACTACATTCTGAGCGAGGGCATGAGCATTGAGCCACTGGTGGATATGGGAGTGTTCACCAAGGACGGCAGGGTGGTCAACTCGATGTATGACAAGTACAAGCAGATTAACCGCTTTGTCGAGATTTTGAACGATGAGATTTCAAATCTGAAGGTAAAGAAGCTGAATGTCATTGATTTTGGCTGTGGTAAGTCCTATCTGACCTTCGTTGTATATTATTATCTCACGGAGGTTATGGGGCTTGAGGTCAACATGATAGGGCTTGACCTGAAAGCCGATGTCATAGAAAAATGCAACAAGGCGGCGCAGAAGTATCACTATGACAAGCTACGCTTTGAGCTCGGAGATATCAACGGATATAAGGCACCGTTTGATGTGGACATGGTGATTACGCTTCACGCCTGCGACACAGCCACTGACTTTGCGCTTTACAATGCGATACAGTGGAAGGCAAAGATGATATTCTCGGTTCCATGCTGCTAGCATGAGCTCAACAAGCAGATGAAGCCGGCAACGCTTCCGATAATGTCGCGCTACGGAATTATCAAGGAGCGCTTCGCGGCGCTTGCAACGGACGCGGTGAGGGCTAATCTCCTTGAGTACAGCGGCTACAGAACGCAGCTTCTCGAGTTTATAGATTTTGACCACACGCCGAAGAACATTCTTATCAGGGCAGTGTACCGTCCGGTTGCGCCTAAGTCGGTGAAGGAAAATGCGTTGAACGAAGTGCACGCGCTGATGAGGGAATTTTCCTTTGAGCCGACGCTTTACAAGCTGCTCGAAATAGGAAAGCAGCAGTAAAAATGTAGAAATCAGGTGATTGCAAAATATCAAATAATCATTTACAGAGTTTCGCAATTATTTGAATAGATTAAGGTGCAAAACATGCTTTATAGCTTTAATTGTGTATAACACGTTATACACTCACAGATTAAATCAGCATGTTTTGCCCCCTAATCCTGAATATCAAATATATTTTAAGGAGGACACACACATGAACGAGATAATGAAGAACATACTCACAAGAAGAAGCACCCGCAAATTCACGGAGGAGCAGATTTCAAAGGACATATTGAAGGACATTGTCGACGCGGCATTGCACGCGCCGAGCGGAATGGGAAAGCAGTCGTGGACTTTTACTGTTGTGACCAACAAGGAAGTGATTTCGCGCCTTTGCGAGGTTGTCGGAGCGGCGCTTGGCAGGGAAAACTACAATATGTATAAGCCGACAGCGCTCATTATTCCGTCAAACCTTCGCGAGAACCCGCTTGGAAGGGATGACAACGCATGTGCGCTTGAGAATATTTTTCTCGCGGCACATTCCTACGGCGTCGGCTCCGTGTGGATTAATCAGGTGGGAGCCGTGTGCGATGACGGGAACGTGAGAGCGGTGCTCGATGAGCTTGGTATCCCTTCCGACCATGTGGTTTACGGAATTGCAGCCCTTGGATACGCCGCACCGGACACACCGTACAAGGAGAGAACCTATGCGGGAGAAGTAAGATATATTGACTAGGCTTCCTTAGATTACAGTGATTATATTATGCAGCTTGGAGGTTCACTTATGTGCAAGACCTATTGGATATGGTATCCGGGGGATTTTGAGATTTATCAGGCGCTCTTGCAGAATTTCAGCAGGGACGAGCGCGGAATGGGCTGGCCTGCGTTCTGGTATCAGGACGACTGCCACAAAAATGTCTGCTTCAGGCGAAGCTACGAGCTCAAAAGCGCGACAAAGTTTACCGTGTATCCCCATGCGAGCGGCTATGTCGCGATAAACGGCAAAAGGCACCTGTTCGGGAAAGAGTTAATTCTTGAGCCGGGGCATGTGGACATAGATATCGCTGCCGGCCTTGTGACGGGGCTGCCGGCGGTCTACATAGAGGGCGAGGACATTCATTCGGATAAGGACTGGACGGTCACAGCCTACGACGGCAGAAGTGTGAAGGTCGGGTATTCTGAGAGATACACGTCCAAGAAGCAAAATCCGTCCATTTGGGAATATGATGAGAAGGAATATTTTCCGTGCGAGGTGAAGGAGCTTGACGGCGGTGTGCTGTTCGATTTCAAGAGGGAATTGACGGCAGTGCCGAAATTGAGCTTTGCGGACGGATTTAAGCCTGTAAAATTATGCTATGGAGAGTCCATTGAGGAAGCGGCTGACACGGATATGTGCTACCACAGTCAGACGATTTTTTCCGAGAATGATAAACTTGAAATGTATGCTTTCAGATACATATATATTCCGGATTGCAGACCGGGAGAGGTGAGTCTGAGTGCAATGCATCAGTACGTCGACATTCCCGTGAGGGCATCGTTTGAGAGCGATGATGAATTCCTCAGCAGAATATGGAACACAGCCAAGGAGACTTTCCGCCTGTGCAGCGGTGTGTTCTTTATCGACGGATTCTCGAGGGAGTGTCCGAGAAGGTGCCGATGCGCTCGGCGATACTGGGAGCGTTTGCGGTGATGCTTCAGTTTTTCGGATATTTCTCCATCACAGCGTACATATATGGATAGTCGAAGGTGTTCGGCTCCATCATGTTTGCGGCGATTGTGATTTTTGTCTCAATAGGCATAGCCCATCATGTAAAATACGGGCTTACCGAGTATGTATTTATCAAGCTTGGCAGAGATGACAAGGCAAAGGCGCTGATGTTCGATATGTTCAACAGCGCCCCGATTACCAGAATATGCTATGTCGGCTATCTGGTATATATCTTCACTCTCATGGCAGCCATCGTGTCGGGCGTGGCGGCAGTCCCGGTATGGGCTGTGATATTCACCGTGCTGCCCGTATTCATTGTGCTGGTTCCGTTCAGGATAATCGGAACCCTGCACATAGCAGGCATGGTGACCATGCTGGCGTGGATTTTTCTGATGTAATGTGATGATGTTGGGGTCAAATAGCATAGAAATTTGCTAGGTATAACGGAATATGTTTATGGATATAGCGAGTTTTGGGAGGAGCTTAGATGTCATTAGAACATCTTGCCCCGTACAATCGGAGTCGATATGCATAAATATATTCCGTTATACGTTAGAAACATAAATAAGCCTATTGGCCCCAAACATCTTATATTTATTAGAAAAATGTACTAAAGCCTTCTCCGGCAGGCACCCCTGCCATTTACCTTTCCGCATGTTGCTTCTGTTTATCGGAATACATGTTTTGGTCGGCGAGGTAATAGGCTTTATCGAATGAGAACTCCTCATTTTCCGTGGTGTGGACACCGAAAGCGACGCTGAGTGTAAGCTTATCGTCGTTTTTTTCTGTTAAGAGCCGCTTTATCTTTGCGACGATTTCTGCCGCGCGGTCTGCCGGACATTCCCTGCAAAGAATTACGAACTCATCACCGCCGACGCGGATTGCGGTGCAGCCCTCGGGTATGGCTTCGCTGATACACTGCGCCACGCGCTCTATGAGCAGGTCGCCGTATTCATGTCCCATCGTGTCGTTGGTCTTTTTAAGATAGTTGCAGTCTGCCATGATGAGCGTTATCGGCATCGCCCATGACGGCATAGCCTGTTTTGCCTTCAGCTCAAGGTAGTTGCGGTTGTACAGACCGGTGAGCTTGTCCTTGAAGGAGAGCTCCTCGGCGTGCTTTATGTCCGTGATGTCGCGGGTAGTGATGAGAAATGCCTGTATCGTATTTGAAGCATCATAGCGCTGCGGGATTAACAGTATCGAGAACCATTTTCCGTCCGCGTCTAAGACCTCCTTTTCAAGGTAGGTGCAGTTCTTCATGCGCTCGGCTACCGTGCTGATATCAAGAAATTCCGCAAGACTCTCCTGATAGCCCGGGTCTGTATATCCGCGGCAGATATAATCGATAAACTGTGCGGGCTGCGGGCATTTGCCGAAAGCATCGGACAGGCGCTTCGACAGCTTTATCGGCTCTAACTCCATCTTGTCGATGTGCAGCAGGATTGTCGAGGCATAGATGGTGCTGGTTGCGTTTATGATATTGAGCTGCTTTTTGGTGTTTCGCAGACTGCTCTTGTCAAAATACCTCTGTACGGCGAGGATAATAACACATACCGCCAGATAGGTCATAAACACAATGGCGATGAAGTTGGTCTGGCTGGACAAAACCTCATTTCTGGGATAAATCAGGTATATTGAGTAGCCATTGTAAATCTGTCGTATGCCGTACCAGGTATCATCGTCATATTCAAGGTGGGTGAGCCTGCCGCTGTTCCAGCTTATCGAGCCGGGCTTGGTGACGGAGCAGTCATCGACACCCAGCCCCTCAAGCCCGGGTACATTTGACGACAGAAGAGTGCTGTTGTCGGACACGATTACCATGGGATTTTTGTAAAAGCTGTTGTTTGCAAGAAAGGTTCTTATGGTAACTTCATATGGGTCGGTGTTCGGCTTCTGTGTTGAGGCGTAGCATAAAATCAGTCCGTCAAGACTGTTACAGTATACGGCGGCAAAATCATACGGTATACCGTTTCGGTTTATATGGTCAACGTAGGACTTCGTATGATAATCAAGGATATTTCTTGTGTTTTCCCACCCGAGCACGTCGCTCCACATAGAGAATGCATCGTTGTCGTCCATGTCTGCCTGTGCGAGAGGGTTAAGCCCGGCATCTAATACGATAACTCCGCCTATGTGCTGCGCGTGTATAAAATCCTTCAGCAAATCATCGTCAAAGGAATGTCCGTCCAGTATAAATTTATCCAAGGTGACAGCTTTGTCCAGAAGCTCCTGCATGGATTTGGAGGAATTGCCGAGAGTGTACTCGTCGTACTGCCTGCACGAGGTGCTGATAAGCGAGGCGGTCTGCTCTGCCAGGATGTAGGTCTCCTCCAAATCCTGATGCTTGATAAGGAAGCTTATTGAGACAAATATGATAACACTCGCAAGCAGGAAAAATCCGCTGACAGCCTGAAAGAGTTTGTGTGATTTATTTTTCACTTTATTTGCCATCTGTAATCAACTCCTCCGTTTCATCGGTATTCGCACAATATTTTTCCACTATTGAGGAGACTGTGCCGTCTGAACGCATCTGACTCAGGGCTTCGTCAATTTTTTCCATGTATCCGTCCGTGCTGTCCTTTTTAAAGGCAACTCCCAAGTGGAGTGTGGGAAGCTCCGTGTCAAGAAATCTGTACAATTCAGAGTTGTCATTTACAAGCTGCATGAGCACGATTTTGTGGTCGACGAGGCAGTCGGCGTAGCCATTTATGAACGCTGTTCTGGCGATGGAGTTGGTTCCGCAGGTATAGATTGAGAAGCAGGGAATGACATTATCGAGAAAAAGCTCCTCAGCCTTTGAGTTATTTCTCACGGCGACACTGTATCTTGCGAGCTCGTCGGCTGTGCGGCAGGGTAAATTCTGCTGGACGACGATGCCGATGCTGCTCTCGAGATAGGGCTCCGTCCACAGATAATCATTCTCCTGACCGTCTATGACACTCGCCGTCCATATACAGTCGATGGAGCCGTTGTCCAGATACTCGTCATTATTGCTCCATTGAAGCTCGACAAAAACAGGCTCGTAGCCGGCTCTTTTGCATGCCTCACGGGCAAGCTGTGCATCTATCCCCGTATAGTTTCCGTCTTTATCGACATAGAAAAATGGCTCCAATATATCCACACCTATCCTGAGCTCGGGCAGATTGCTGTCCGTCACGGCTTCGCCTTTAACGCCTTTGCTGCATGCCGACAGAAGCCAGGCTATGCAGAGAGCAAAAAATACGGAAATATATCTGAATTTTTTAAATTTCATAATCACGGCACCTCCGAAATGATTGACTCACTGATTTTATATCGACAGGCGCACATTGTCAATAAAGTGGCTTTTTTCCTAATAATTTGTGCAAATATTCCGTGGGTTTTAGGTTTTTCCCGTGTATAATCATATAGAATGACAGATGATAAATTCGAGGGGAGGAAAAAGATTGCACGAGAAGGAGATAACCGCACTGCTGCGAGACAGGGACGACAGGGGCATGGACGAGCTTCTGAGGCATTACGGACCGCTTATTAGATATGTGATTGCGCCCATTCTTCACAATCCGCAGGACAGGGAGGAATGCCTTGCCGAGACGGTGATGAAGGTGTGGGACAAGATTGAACAGTTCTGCGGGCAGAAGGGCAGATTTAACGCGTGGGTGACGTCCATCGCGAGAAACAGCGCGCTCAACCATGCGAGAAAAAATTCGGCGCAGGGCTATGGTGAGGAGCTGTCGGAGAGCATACCGTCGCAGGCACTGACACCCGAGGAACAGGTTTTGCAGAGGGAGCGGCGCGAGGAGTTAAGGCAGGCATTGCAGTATTTGTCCGAGAAGGAGAGAGTGCTGTTTTACAGAAAATATTATTATCGTCAGTCGACGGAGCAGATAGCGGCGGAGATGGACTTGACGGTGAGGGCTGTCGAGGGAAAGCTGTACCGCATAAAGGGAAAGCTCAGAAAAATGTTGGGAGGGGTGTAGAATGGGAAGCTCAAAGTGGAAGGATTTGGACGACAGGGAGTTTGAGCTTGCGCTTGGGGAGAGTGTCGACGAGAATATTTCAACGGATATTGCGTCGGTGATGATGCAGTGCGGCAGGATAATGCGTTTAATTCTCATAGGGCTGGCACTCCAGACAATAACCTTCGATTTCTTAAAACTGAATTATATATTGCCTTTTGTCGGAGTGATAATGTCGCTGCTGGGATACAGAAAATTAAAGGACGAGAATGTCTGGTTCAGGCTTGATTACATAGCGGCATGGCTGAGTACTGTGTATTCGGTGACATTTATGATACTAAATACTATGCCAATTCACTGTTATGAGGGGCTTGTGGCAGTGAACAAGGTCTGTGTGGTGGTGTTAATGGCGGTCAAATTGGCGCAGCTTGTCTGGTTGTGGCTTGGTATCCGCGCGGTTCAAAAAAAGGCAGGGCTCGTCCCGGGGGCGTACTCGGCGGGTTTCCTGATTGTGTGGTATGTGGCGGTGCTCGCCATAGGGCTTATAAAATATGGCAGCGCTTTGTCGACAGTTATGTTCGTCGTGCTCATCGTTGTCTATGGTCTGCTGCTGTTTTCCATGCACAGGCTTTCGGGTGAGCTCGACGAGGCGGGCTATGCGGTGAGGCTGTCCGTGATAAAGGTCACTGACAGGGTTATCGCCTCGGCTGTCAGCGCGGTGCTGATTGCGGGCTGCGCGTGCGGATATATTTTCGGCAGCAGCTATCACATGGATTGGAGCATAGCTGAGAGTACAGATACGCAAATTAAGAATGAGCTTCTTGAACAGGGCTTTCCCGACTATGTTTTAAATGACCTCACGCAGGAGGAGCTTGCAGCCTGTGATGGTGCGTTGGATATTGTGGCAAATGTAAATAAGAACGAAAACGGTCTGCAATTTACTGACGTGGCTGTGCGCGTTCCCGGCGGGGAGGAGAGATGGATGGTTTTCCACTACTTCAGGTGGACGGAGGACAGAAAATTCTATGGCACGGACGTGGTTCAGGTGTGGACGGCGTACCGTGACCTGCCAAAATACTGGACAGCGTGCGGGGAGATTTCCGGGCGCGTGATGTACGACAGCGGCGGAGTGACATACGCGTCACCGTACCATTCGCTGGATACAAAGACTTATGAACAGCAGTATTGGATAGATGAAGTCAGGACGGTAAATGACATATTCGGAACCTTCTCGTTTCCGCATAAAGGTAAAAATTGCAGAGGCTATATAGTGTATTCAACGATACATTCAGGGGAGGACGGATTTTTCAGCAGCTTTATAAATTATACACAACAGGACAGACTCCTGCAGTACCCGGTTATCACGGCATACGAGAGCAGGACTAAGTCACGCATTGAAAAAAAGCCATTTGCCACCACTCAGAATCATTTTATCTTCGAGGCGGATAAGGTCGAGTAAATCAGCGGATATTTGAAAGTCATTTTGTTGCTTTTTTGATAATTTAATACGGATAAAATACCTCGTTTTTGGGACACTATTCAGGATTTATTTATTGAATATTATTTTATATCATGCCTATTGGGGAAACGTAATTAATAAGTAAATTGAGCGTGTTTTTGCCAATATTTAGGAGGTATTTATGGAAAAAGAAAACAAGATGTTCTGTTACCAGTGTCAGGAGACCGCGAACAATACCGGGTGCACGCAGGTCGGAATGTGCGGAAAGAAGCCCGATGTGGCGGCGATGCAGGATTTGCTCGTGTATGTGACCAAGGGTTTGTCGGAGATTACGACGAGGCTGCGCGAATGTGGAGAGGAGATTTCACCGGATGACAATCACAGGGTTACGTTCAATCTTTTTATCACGATAACCAATGCGAGCTTTGACAGGGAGTCGATTATTGAGAGAATTAAGGACACCTTGGAGTGCAAAAAGAGACTGCTCGATAAGCTCAATCAGAAGTGTGAAAGTGATGACCGCGGAGAAAAAATTCAGCTTACGGATGCCGCAGTGTGGGACGGTGACGAGAGCGAGTTCTTTGAGAAGGCGGCGAAGGAGAGCGTGCTCTCGACAGACGACGAGGATGTACGCTCGCTTAGACAGCTTATCACTTACGGCGTTAAGGGAATGAGCGCATACTCCAAGCACGCCAATGCGCTTATGAAGGAGGCGCCTGAGATTGACGCGTTTATTCAGAGGGCGCTCGCGGCGACGCTTGACGATAAGCTCACCGTTGACGAGCTGGTTGCGTTTGCGCTTGAGACGGGAGAGTACGGCGTGAAGGTTATGAGCTTTCTTGATGGGGCGAACACCGCGGCATACGGAAATCCTGAGATTACGAGGGTAAATATCGGCGTCAGGGACAATCCGGGAATACTTGTGTCGGGGCATGACCTAAGAGACCTCGAGATGCTTCTTGAACAGACGCAGGGCACGGGTGTCGATGTCTACACTCACAGCGAGATGCTGCCTGCCAACTCCTATCCGGGGCTTAAAAAGTACCCTAATCTTGTGGGAAATTACGGAAACGCGTGGTGGGAGCAGAAAAAGGAGTTCGAGAGCTTCAACGGTCCGATTCTTATGACGACCAACTGTGTCGTGCCGCCGTCAGCCTCGTACAAGGACAGGCTGTACACCACGGGCGCGACCGCATACCCGGGCTGCAAGCATATTCCGGGTGCTTACGGTGAGAAGAAGGATTTCACGGAGATTATCGAGCATGCTAAGAAATGTCCGCCGCCTAAGGAGATAGAAAAAGGGGAAATCTGGAACGGCTTCGCACATGCACAGGTCGAGGCGCTCGCCGACAAGATAGTCGACGCGGTAAAATCCGGCGCGATAAAGAAATTCGTTGTCATGGCAGGGTGCGACGGCAGGCATAAGAGCCGCGAATACTATACGGAGTTTGCAAAGGCGCTTCCGAAGGACACGGTTATCCTGACTGCGGGCTGTGCAAAGTACAGATACAACAAGCTTGACCTCGGCGATATCGGCGGCATACCGCGCGTGCTTGATGCGGGACAGTGCAATGACTCATTTTCGATAGCAGTCACCGCTCTCAAATTGAAGGAGCTCTTCGGCGTTGACGACATAAACGACCTTCCGGTTATCTACAACATCGCATGGTATGAGCAGAAGGCTGTGCTGGTTCTTTTGTCGCTTCTGTCCCTCGGCATACAGAATATCCACCTAGGTCCGACGCTGCCCGCATTTTTGAGCCCGAATGTGACCAAGGTGCTCGTAGAAAAATTCCACATCGCGGGAATAGACACCGTGGAGGACGACATGAAACTGTTCTTCGGGGAGAGTGCGGCTGGATAAAAATTTTAAATGTGGGATAGGGTGTCAAAACATGCTGATTTAGTCTGTGGGTGTATAACGTGTTATATTTATGCATATCGGCTCGGGTTGTACGGGGCTAAGATGTTCTAAGGACTCTGGTATGTGTTTTTGTAAGCTTCCGCCACCGTTGCAAAACCAGCCCTCCGTGGCTGTTTGCAACTCAGTCAGC
>CAMEEX010000115.1 GCA_945915235.1 uncultured Clostridia bacterium
CCGCGTCATAGACTCCCTCACCGCTTCCGTCTCCCGGATTTTCTCCTGTTCCGATGCCATCGCCGGTCTGCCCTGAACCGTGTGAGCCGTCAGACTGTGCATTGTCCGTCCCATGCACCATGTCCGGGTTTCCTTCACTTGACGTAGCAGCCCCAGTGGTTTCCCCGCCGTAATTTCCTGTCGTCATGCCGTCAACGGCAGTCTGGCTGTCCGGCTCATTGGCTGTGGAATCCTGCTCATCGATTGCCGTGGTCTCCTCATCGGCTGTGAAATCCTCCCCATCGTTTGACGTGGTCTCCCCACCGGCTGTGGAATCCGTCCCGCCGTTTTCATTGTACCGGTTCTGGGCGTCCATGTATGCCGAAGCATATCCCGGCGTAGGGTCGACCGTTATCCAGCCTATCCCGTCAATGTACACCTCCACCCATGCATGTGCATATCTGTCTGTCACTATTGCTTTATAATAGTACCACTTCTCCTTACTGTACTTTCCGTCGCTGCCAACAACGACATCTTCCTTATAAATCGGGTCACCTCTGTACAGGCTCTCAGGCACAACAAAGCCCTCGACATATCTTGCCGGAATACCCGCACACCTGAAAATCATTACGGCCGCCGAGGCAAAATGGGTACACAGCCCCTTCTTGTCCTCGAACAGAAAATACTCAACATAGTCCTTCGACGCGGGAGTTACTCCCGGCGAGAGCGTGTACTCGTACTCACCGCTTCCCAAATAAGCTATCGTATCAAGGATAAAGCTCGCCCTGCCGGCAGCATCACTAATCTCATAGTCGCTGCTCTTTATGTCTGTCAAAAGCTCTCTTTTTATTCTTCCTGCACAAGAGGTGTTGTCATCGAGATAGTACCTATACACGAAATCCCGGTAATGGCTGTCCCCGTCCTCAAAGAGCACATCGCCGTCAACAATCAGCTTATCTAATGAAGAAAAATTTCTCCACTCATATATGCTGTACTCATGCCGCACGTTCTGTGCCCCCTCGGCATCCTCCGGCAAAATTATGGTCATGTCCTTTTCGGCAAGCTCCTCCACCGGTATACCGTCTATCTGCACCGCAGACATCGGAATGTAGCTGTTCCCCAGACACTCATACTGCATCACCGAGATATCGTAGGCTGCGCTGCCTATCCCGACCGCACCCATGTCCATAAGCTGCTCCACCGCGCGTTTTCCCTCCAAAAGAGGTGTAAGCCCATCGGCATGCAGCTCCTCAAACATGCCTGCATAGCCCGTGTACACCGATGACGACAGCTCCTTCCAGCGCCTTTTCGTATACTGTGCCGCCTGAAAGGTCTTTAGATACAGCGTTCCGCCCTCTTTCGGTGCCTCGACAAGCATAATCGGTGTGTCCGTGAAGCTCACTGAATCGACACCGCCTATCGCTCCGGCAACATTTTCCGTATCCTGATGCCCTGTCTCAACGCCGTGGTCTGCAAGCGCCTGCTTGATATCCGGCAGCGAAAATACAAGCCTGCCCGCCATATCATCGTAAAACAGCGGTGCCTTGTAGTCCGCCTCCGTGACCAGTCTCGTCACGCCGAACATGAGCACGAGTGCAGGCAATGTCACCCACAGCATCGCAAACACTCCCGCGGTTCTCGGGCGCAGCCCGTCCCTCTCCTTCGGAAGTGCTCCGAGAATTATACAGCATGCTGTAAAGCACAGCACTCCGCACAGAACTAAAAGCGACGGAACATTCTCCAGAGTCGCCGGCAGAAGATACGAAAACACGGCAAACAGCACCGCAAAAAAGGTTCCTCTGTGATTTAACAGCACCGACATATATCCCCAGCCTGACAGCGCACATGCAATAAGCATGAACAGTGTCTGGTTTCCGTTTTGAAGCATCTTTTCGGTCAGGTAAATATAGTAGATTTCACCGTCATAATAATTATTTATCGATTCAATTATAAAATTGAATATATACGCGAAGCCTCCGACAATCACATCTGCCTTAAAGAACGCGAGCGCCGCGACACCCGCCAAAATAGCTATCTTTACCACATTTCCGGCACGTCCCATAAGCCTCAGTCCCACACATATAAGCGCACCGCCGACTGCCGCAAGCACCGCCGCCCACCACACAAGCTCTGAGGTAGCATATATCTGCATAAAATTCCAGGAGGTAACGATTGTCCCGAGAACCGCCACCGCAATCAGCACCAGAAGTGTGACAATATTCCTGATCATCCTCCTATTCATGCCTGCCACCTCCCGCCGAAACATATATCACATCGACATCGGGCTGTGCATCCTGGCTGTACTCGCTGTCAGGCAGATACAGCACAACAGAACCCATATTATAGAGCCTGTCCGACAGAACCGCCGCGAACACGAAAGTCCCCGCAGGTATATCACACTGCCCGCCGTCACCATTCTCATAAACCTCAAGCATGTGTCCGAAATATTCGTCCAGCATCTCCTTTGAGTCCATCGTAAATGACACTGCCGCACCATCAGCCGGAATATAGCCCGTCGTTTTCCCCTTGGCCTTTACCCTCATATACATCATGTTGTACATGAGCTCCAACATTCTGTCCCTCATGTCAGGGGCGGCATTGTCCGTCTCAAGAAACAGGAAGCCGTCATCATTGCCTCCATCTGCTACATACTCCTTGACCATGAGCCTTGACATTCTGCTGCTGAGCTTGTGATGGATATTCTTCAGGCTGTCGCCGTCCCTGTACTCCCTTATCTCACTCACCTCGCTGCCCTTCGGAGCATTTTTGTCAAGCTCAGCCTCAGCCTCGAGCATGCTGTCTATATATTCCTTTGTGTCAACGTCAAATAAGCGTGGCAAAGCAACAACCTTCACCACGCCGGGATTTTTAATCTTAAAGCGGAAAATGCCAAAACAGTCATATAGACATATCCTGCTTATTCTCGTAGTATAACACCCGCAATGTTTCTTTGTATCCTTCCGCGTCAGGATTGCCGAGTTCGCCGCGCCCACAGTGAAAGCCTGCGGCTTCTTTAGATCGTCAAAAAGGATATCTGCCCTCGTGACCGGAAACGGCATCCTGTTCTTCAGCCTGTATTTCAATGTATATTCCCGCGCCCGCTCCACATAGACGACATCGCGCTCAAACTCGCAGCGCACCGTCAGCCTGCACAGCACAAGCATGACCAGCGAGATGACCGACACCACCGCGAAAAATACGAGGATAATGAAGCCATCGTAAGTCCTGTACAGGACACTGTAGGTCAAAGCCGCGTACAACAAAATAAAATACATCACTCTTCTAAAAATCATTTAACTCTCCCCACTCATACCTTCCCCTTCTTGAGTCTCGGCACCGCGGTGCGCTCAAGGATTTCCGATACTACCGCCTTATCCGTAAGCCTGTCCATACGCGCCTTCGCGCTCAGCACAAGCCTGTGGCATACGACATCGGCAAACACCGCCTTCACGTCGGCAGGAACGCAGTAGTCCCTGTCCTCGTACAGCGCATGCGCCTTCGCCATGGCAGCCACGGCAAGCGTGCCTCTCGGGCTCACTCCCAGCTCAACAGCCTCATTCTCCCTCGTCGACTGTATGAGCCTCACTATATAATCATAGATTGCATCGTGTATATATACCCTGTCAGACTGCGACTGCAATTCCAAAATCCGCTGTTCATCGGCGACTTCATGTATCAACGCAAGCGGATTTCCCGTGGCTCTCGCCTTTAAAATATTTATCTCCTGCTCCCTGTCGGGATATCCCATTGAGAGCCTTATCATAAATCGGTCAAGCTGTGACTCTGGAAGCTGCATCGTGCCGATGGAACCCACCGGGTTCTGTGTCGCAATCACCGTAAACGGTCTTGGCAGATTTCTGGTCTGTCCGTCCACCGATACTCTCTTCTCCTCCATGACCTCCAGAAGCGCCGCCTGCGTCTTGCTTGAGGTTCTGTTAATCTCGTCCGCGAGCAGGAGATTGCACATCGCCGCACCGCTTCTGTACTCGAACTCCTGCGTCTTTGGGTTGTATGCCGAAAATCCCATGATGTCCGACGGCATCACATCGGGCGTGAACTGTATTCTGTTGCAGCTACAGCCCATCGCCTTCGCAAAGCCCATCGCCATCGTCGTCTTTCCGACTCCGGGTATATCGTCTATCAGGATATGTCCGCCCGCTGTGATGGCGAGCATGACCTTTAAGACCACCTCGTCCTTGCCCGTGACCACCTTTTTGACTTCCTCAAGTACCGATTCCATTACTCCCTGCATTATCTGTCCTCTCCCTCTTATAGTAATCAGACGTCTGCCAAACGCCAAAATGCTGCTATGCAGCCTTCACTCTGCTACTCCGTAACCGACTGCATATCCACGATAACCCAGCTTCCGTCGATATTAGCATAGTAATATCTGGAGTTGGTGATATCCTGTCTGTTCTCGCCGTTTAACTTTAACACCATGTTCTTCTCAAAATATACCTCCACCGAGAACAACTCAGGCGTATATATGATATAGTTTGACACCATCTCGTTTGTAAACACAGGTGTCTCGTGCGCGCTGTACATCCACATGTCGTTCCTTCTGTAGTTCTCCGCAAGCTCAAGATAGTACGAGTCTGCCGGGAACATGTACGCAATCGGAGCGACGCTGGTGCTGCAGCCATCTATGTCCTTCGAGAAATAGTTTGAATAGTTCTTTGCATTCTGAAGCACCGTTGCCGACAGCTCGCTGTCTATCGGCGATGTGGTGAAGGTATCTATTGTAATATTTCCATTCTCGTCCGGTGTATACATTACGAGCTCACCCTGATTGTTGTATACGGTAACCTCAGGCTCATTCAAAAGCCCCTCAGCCCTGTACTCCACAAGCTGCGGAACAGTCACATACTCCGCCGCATATTTGAGCTCGTCTATCTGGGTGACATTTCCCGTGAGCTCCCTTGAGTCGAGCTTGACACCGTTTATGAATACACTGTAAGTGTCAGGTGCCGTTATCGTTACCGCCTTGTCTCCCGTCCCGTACACAGCTTCCACGCTGTCAACATCCCAACTCTGCTGTGTCAGAATGAACATGAGAGGCTTTGACGTAGTCTCCTCCAAGGTGATTTTGGCTATCAGACTGTCATCTGCATACACATTATACACCGGGTGCTTCGCATCGTAGCTAGTCTGTGCCTTCTCGTATGTGATAGCTTTTCCTTCCAGCCCGTCGACATATCTTGTGCGGTATATTCCCGCGTCCTCAAAGCGGCTTGTGCTCTGCGCGAAATCCAGACTGTCAAGAATACTTCCGTCCCTGAACTGTTCAACATATTTCTCAACCGTGTACTCCGGCTGTGAATTCTCATATATCACAAGACATTTCTTCACATTGGCTATAACTACCACCCAGAACACCGCCATGACAGCGATAAACACCGCAAAACATACCCAAAATACCGGGAATTTTTTCTTCTTTGCCATGTCTACTCTCCTCTCTTTTCCACAACAAAGGCTGTAGGGAGCCTCCATGAGGAAGTAGAATAATATAATGTTACACTCGTCATCTCGTAGGCACCGTTATAGTACATCGCCGATGAGCTTCCGCCGTCGAGGTTCGCCGCATTGACCGCGCCGTACTCCTGCATTATGGAAATCAGATCCTGCGCTGTTGCCCCGAGATGCCCTGCCGCACCTCTTCCGTCGGTCACGAGCATAAGCACCGTTCCGTCGGCGCGCTGTCCGATGGCAGTACGAGGATTTGCACCGCTTCCGCTGCCGGATATTTCTCTTGATGTACCATTTATGATAAGTTTTGTAAAGTGATTATTGTCACCGTCGTCAATGTCCTTGAAGCTGACCGCATCTCTTATCTTATTGTCAGCGACAAACTGCTGCACCTGCTCGGCGCTCATGCCTCCGATATCGGAAATCATGAGGATATTGTCCTCGGTGAAGCCTATCATCACATCGCCCGCCTGCGGAGCATTATACTGGATCACACCGTCACACACTACAAGCCCTTTTGGGATACCACCCCAGTTGCCCTCCGAGTAGTACTCACCGCCGTTGATTCCCGCGGCGAAATCGCCTCTCTGCACGAGCTGCTCAAGCGTCTCGCCGTACTTATTCTTGTCAAAATCCGACCAAGGATATATTGTCGAGAGTTTCACCCTTGAAGGGTCATTTATAATGAGCATCTTCGCAAAGAACGAGCGTCCCGATATCTCGACAAGCTCCATGCCGTTGATATCTACCTCAGGATTGTCGTCGTTATCGCCCTGCGAAGGTATCTCTATCAGATCAGGATTTACATTCTCATCGGTTCTTGCCATTCCGTTTCTGTCCGTTATCGCGAGTATCTCGTCCTCGCTAAAATACCATGAGGCGAGAAACTTCATCTGACCTGTCTCAAGGATTGTCGAGACAAACAAGTCTCTGGCAGCCTTAGACGGTCCATGGCATATTGTGTACAGCGTCATATACGCACCCGCAAAGGTG
Organism: uncultured Clostridia bacterium; assembly: GCA_945915235.1. Classification (GTDB taxonomy): domain Bacteria; phylum Bacillota; class Clostridia; order Lachnospirales; family Lachnospiraceae; genus CAG-882. Next base: position 6,439 of record CAMEEX010000115.1, read on the forward strand.
ACTGCGGCAAATGCCACTATGCATAACAGCACCCTGCCGATAATTTTCAGCGCCCTGTTCTCCTTCTTGGGCTTTTCCTTCGGCTTATTGTCCTGCACTCTCTTTGCGGCTTTATTTTTAACTGCCGTTCTGTTCGTCTCGTCCATATTGACATCTAAAATCTCGATATCGTCCTTCATCTTTCCTCCTTAAAAACCCATCTGTGCTGAATTTGAAAGCTTATGACAAACAGCACGACATCGACAACGAGCTTTAACACAATCTCAAGGAAGGAGCCTGCCCTGCACAGTGAGCTGAGCAAAAATACCAATCCGTAGGAAGCCGCTGTCTGGAAAACGCATAATATATAGTAGCGGACAAGCGAGCGCCCGACAGACGCCTTCGACTTGAACACCGCATTTTTGTTCATTGTATAGTTGCATATTGAGGAGACCGCCCTCGCAGCAAAAGTTGCTATAAAAAGGCGCACACCTCTCTCCAATTTTGTGCCAATCAAAAATACGAGCAGGCTGTATATACCGTAATCTATAAGAAACGATGTGCCCGAGCTTAGCATAAACTTGAATATAATTTTATAAATCTTTAACGAATCCTTAATCGGGTCAAAATGCGTCGAGGCATTGTCCTCCAAATAAACCGTCTCGATTTTTACCTCCTCCATGCCGATATGGTTTCTCTTTATGGCAAAGAGCATCTGTGTCTCGTACTCGAAGCGCTCTCCCTCAACCTCGCACATAAGCGGAAGATACTTATACGGGATTGCGCGCAGTCCCGTCTGCGTGTCGGATATCTTAATTCCGCAGAAAATCCTGAACACAAGACTTGTGCTGACATTTCCGACCCTGCTCTTCCAAGGGACGTTCTTCTGCGTGAAATCACGGCAGCCGAGTATCACCTTATCACCGCACTCAAGCATTTTTTCGGCACATGCCTTTATATCCTTGACCGTGTGCTGGTTATCCCCGTCAACCGTGATTACACCCGCCGACTCTTTCCTGTTTTCAACAACATAAGAGAAGGCCGTTTTGAGCGCCCTTCCCTTTCCTTTGTTGACCTCGTGTGTCAGCAGCGTAACCTCCTTGTGCGCGGCAGCCTGACGGAAGGGCTCAAGATGAGCCTCGTCGCTTCCGTCGTTTACAAGAACTATATCCGTAAAACCGGCACCTAACAGTCCGTCCACCACCTTATTAAGCTTGTCATCCGGATTGAGTGATGGCAGTACTATCGTAACTTTCTTAAAATCCCCATTCATATATAAATCCTGTCCTTTTATTATCTGACTAGGAGGTCACTTTCTGCACTATTTTCTAAGATGTGCAAGTCTCTCCTTAACCTGTTCCATCATCTGGGTGTACTTCGCAAGCTTATCCTTCTCCTCCTGAAGCTTTGCAGCAGGTGCCTTGCTCACGAAGCGCTCATTGGAGAGCATGCCGTTTACTCTTGCGAGCTCCCCGGTAAGTCTCTTCTCCTCATTCTCAAGACGCTCAATCTCCTTCGCAATGTCGACAAGCTCCGCAAAAGGCATGTAGATTGTTCCGTTAGGTATAACAACCGATACAGCGTCGGAGTCAATACCGTTCTTGTTATCCTGAATGATAACCTCGCTCGCATAGCCGAGAGAAGCGAAGAATACCTTTCCGTTCTCAAATATATTCCTGAGAGCCTCGTCCTGTGATACAACATATACCTTTGCCTTGCGGCTTGGGGCAACATTCATGGAGGTTCTTGTGTTTCTTATTCCTCTTACTGCCTCCTTGATTGTCTCGATGGCATTCTCCTCAACAGGGAAGTTAAACTCCTCCTTGTATACAGGCCAGTCGGATATCATAATTGACTCCTCCTCGTCCTGAAGGTTGCAGAAGATTTCCTCCGTGATGAACGGCATATATGGGTGAAGAAGCTTTAAGGACTCTATGAGCACCGTCTTTAAGGTGTAGAGCGCCGCAGCCTTCGTTGTGTCCTCATCGTTGTAGAGACGAGGCTTAACCATCTCAATATACCAGTCGCAGAACTCCTCCCAGATAAAGTCATAGATCTTGCCAACGGCAACACCGAGGTCAAAGTTCTCCATGTTCTCGGTAACGTCCTTGGCGAGTGTGTTGAGCTTAGACAAAATCCACTTATCGGCAGGTGTGAGCTCGTCAAGGCTTACAGCCCTGTTCTCCGCCTTGTCAAGGTTCATCATAATAAATCTCGAAGCATTCCATACCTTGTTTGCGAAGTTACGGCTCGCCTCAACTCTCTCCCAGTAGAAACGCATATCGTTTCCAGGTGCATTTCCGGTAACAAGTGTAAGTCTTAACGCGTCTGCGCCGTACTTGTCGATAACCTCGAGCGGGTCGATACCGTTTCCGAGAGACTTGCTCATCTTGCGTCCCTGGGAATCCCTTACAAGTCCGTGAATGAGAACATTCTTAAACGGAACGTCTCCCATATGCTCAAGTCCCGAGAACATCATTCTTACAACCCAGAAGAATATGATATCGTAGCCTGTTACGAGCACGTCCGTAGGATAAAAATATTCAAGCTCAGGTGTCTTTTCAGGCCAGCCGAGTGTTGAGAACGGCCAGAGTGCTGAGGAGAACCATGTATCGAGCGTATCCGGGTCCTGTCTCATAGGCTTGCCGCACTTAGGACATACCGCAGACTCCTCCTTCGTAACCACCATCTCGCCGCACTCATCGCAGTAGAACGCAGGTATTCTGTGTCCCCACCAGAGCTGACGTGATATACACCAGTCCTTAATTCCCTCTAACCAGTGGAAGTAGGTCTTGTCAAAATGCTCAGGAATGAACTTCGTGTCGCCCTTCTTTACCGCCTCGATGGCAGGCTGTGCGAGCTCCTTCATCTTTACAAACCACTGCTTGGATACCCTAGGCTCAACAGTTGTGTGGCAGCGGTAGCAGGTACCTACGTTGTGGCTGTAGTTCTCAATCTTAACAAGTGCGCCCTCAGCCTCAAGGTCCTTGACTATAGCCTCCCTCGCCTCATATCTGTCCATTCCTGCATACTTAGGATAATCGTCAACAATCTTGGCGTCCTCGGTCATAACATTGATGACAGGAAGGTTATGTCTTAAACCAACCTCGAAATCGTTAGGGTCGTGTGCAGGCGTAATCTTTACAACTCCTGTACCGAACTCCATCTCAACGTACTCATCGGCGATGATAGGAATCTCCCTGTGAATGATAGGAAGGATAACCGTCTTTCCTACCATATCCTTATATCTCTCATCGTTAGGATTTACAGCAACAGCCGTATCTCCGAGCATTGTCTCAGGTCTTGTCGTTGCCATCTGGATATATCCGCTTCCGTCCGATAACGGATATCTCAAATGCCAGAAATGGCCTGCCTGATCCTCGTACTCAACCTCAGCGTCAGAGATTGATGTGAGGCACTTAGGGCACCAGTTGATTATTCTCTCGCCCTTGTATATCTGTCCCTTATTGTAGAGATTAACAAATACTTCCTTTACGGCCTTAGAACAGCCCTCGTCCATAGTGAAGCGCTCTCTGTCCCAGTCCGCCGAGGAACCGATCTTCTTTAACTGGCTTACGATTCTTCCGCCGTACTCAGCCTTCCAGTCCCATGCACGCTTTAAGAAT
>CAMEEX010000116.1 GCA_945915235.1 uncultured Clostridia bacterium
TAACATAACATTAATTAAATTTTGGAGGACATTATGGCAGACATTAAAGAATTTGAAGAGAAGATGATTAAGACAATCGATACATTGCTTGAGGACTACGCGACAATCAGGGCAGGAAGAGCTAACCCACATATCCTTGACAAGATAAGGGTTGACTATTGGGGAACACCTACACCGCTTCAGCAGGTTGCTAATGTTTCCGTGCCTGAGGCGAGAATGATACAGATACAGCCTTGGGAGTCCAGCCTTATCAAGGAAATCGAGAAGATGATTCTCGTATCCGATATCGGCATAACACCTACCAACGACGGTAAGGTTATCCGCCTTATCTTCCCTGAACTCACAGAGGACAGACGTAAGGAAATAGTTAAGGATATCAAGAAGAAGGGTGAGAACGCCAAGGTTGCCGTAAGAAATGTGAGAAGAGATGCCAACGATTTCTTCAAGAAGCAGAATAAGGACAATCTCATTTCCGAAGATGAGTACAAGAACATTGAGGAAGATGTTCAGAAGCTTACTGACAAGTACATTGCAGAGATCGATAAAGCTGTAGAAGCTAAGTCTAAGGAGATTCTTACTGTATAAGAGTCAATACCGGGAATATAGAAGGCTGTTACGGATGCATCATACATCGGTGACAGCCTATTTTGTGTAAATAGGGAGGCACACTTGGATACATTTAATGAAAAACTTGGAATGAACGTCCCCAATCATATTGCGATTATATTGGACGGCAACGGAAGATGGGCAAAGAAGAGAATGATGCCGCGCAACTTTGGACATTCACAGGGCTGTAAGGTCATAGAGCAGACCTGCCGCGACATGGATGCCATTGGTGTAAAGTATTTTACGATATATGTTTTTTCAACTGAGAACTGGAAACGCTCTGAGTCTGAGGTTACGGGACTTATGAAGCTGTTGAGAAGCTATCTCACTGACTGCATCAAGAGAAGCAACAAGGATAATATGCGCGTGAGAATTCTCGGCAGGAGAGATGAACTTGCACAGGATATAATAGACAAGATTGAAGAGCTTGAGGAGGCCACGAAGAACAACACTGGTCTCAATTTCCAGATAGCACTAAATTACGGCTCAAGGGACGAGATAACAAGGGCGGTAAGGGAGCTCACCAAGGAGTGCATCGAGAAGGGAATAGACCCTGACACCATAACCGAGGACATGATTTCCGCACATCTTGACACGAGGGACATACCTGACCCTGATTTCCTCATAAGGACAAGCGGTGAGAAGAGAATATCGAACTATCTTTTATGGCAGTGTGCTTACTCGGAATTTGATTTCCCGGAGGTGCTCTGGCCTGATTTTAATATGGATTATCTCATCGAGGAGATAGAAAAATATAATAAGCGTGACCGTCGTTTTGGTGGAGTGAAGGAGGAATAGTATGTTAGTTAGAATAGCCAGCGGAGCGGTGCTCACGGTTATTGTGGGAGCCGGACTTGTATTGGGAGGTCCGTATCTGTTCCTTTTGACACTTGCCATATCGCTCATCGGCATGTATGAGCTGTACAAGGTGTATGGCATCGAGAAGAGTCCGATAGGAATTATAGGGTATGCGTTCGCCGCCATCTATTATATATGTATGTGGTTAGGACAGAATGAGTTTATGTTGCTGTGTCTTGCGGCCGGATTTATCTGCATAATGGCGGGATATGTAATCACGTTTCCTAAGTATAAAGCTGACCAGGCGACGATGGGATTTTTTGCACTGGTCTATGTTGCCGTTATGATTTCATTCATATACAGAATACGCCTTCTTCCTGACGGCGCATTCTATGTGTGGCTTGTATTTATATGCTCCTGGATCGCTGACACATTCGCATATTTTGTGGGCGTGAAGTTTGGAAAACATAAGATGACACCTATATTAAGCCCTAAGAAATCCGTCGAGGGAGCTGTCGGTGGAATTGTAGGTGCCATGCTTATCGGAGGAATATACGGTGCGGCAATCAATTCCAAAATTTCCGTAAATGCACCGGTTGTTTTTGCCGTGGCAGGCGGAATCGGTGCGGTTATCTCAATAATTGGAGATTTGGCTGCGTCGGCGATAAAGCGCGACCATTCGGTTAAGGATTACGGAAAGCTTATACCGGGGCACGGCGGAATTATGGACAGATTTGACAGCACCATTTTTACGGCTCCGGCGATATACATTGTAATCGAGATATTCAGGGCTTTAAGCTGAGTTTTGGAGGATTGGTGAAAAGGTATGAAAAATATATCGATACTTGGGTCTACAGGTTCTATAGGAACGCAGACCCTCGATGTGGTCAGAAAAAATAATGATATCAAGGTCATTGCTTTGTCGGCGGGAAAGAATGTTGAGCTTATTGAGAAGCAGGTGAGGGAGTTCAAGCCTTCGTTTGTCTCAATGGCAGATGAGAAGTCCTTATCAGACTTAAAGGCAAGGCTTGCCGACATGACGGGCATAGAATACGGCGTGGGAATGGACGGGCTTATCCGCACTGCGACCATGCCGGAGGCAGAGATTGTCGTGACCGCGGTGGTCGGCATGATGGGAATTGTTCCGACAATAGAGGCTATAAATGCGGGCAAGAATATAGCGCTTGCCAACAAGGAGACACTTGTGACTGCCGGGCACATCATTATGAAGCTTGCAGCCGACAAGGGAGTTAAGATTCTGCCTGTCGACAGCGAGCACAGCGCAATTTTCCAGTGTCTCAACGGTGAGCGTGGAAACAGAATCCACAAAATTCTTCTGACGGCATCGGGTGGTCCTTTCAGGGGAAGAACTATAGAGCAGATGAGGGATATTCGGGTTGAGGACGCATTGAAGCACCCTAACTGGACCATGGGAAGAAAGATAACGATAGACTCATCGACCATGGTAAACAAGGGGCTTGAGGTCATGGAGGCAAGGTGGCTTTTTGGCGTGGAGCTTGATCAGGTGCAGGTTGTTGTACAGCCTCAGAGTGTCATTCACTCGATGGTCGAGTTTGAGGACGGGGCAGTTATGGCTCAGCTTGGAACACCTGATATGAGACTTCCTATCCAGTATGCGCTCTATTATCCTGAGAGGCGTTTTCTTGACACGGAGCATCTTGACTTCCGGAAGCTTAGACAGATTACCTTCGAGGAGCCTGATCTGGTGAATTTCAGGGGTCTTGCGCTTGCATATGAGGCAGGAAGAAGGGGAGGAAATGTCCCGACAATGCTCAATGCAGCGAATGAGCTTGCAGTGGCAATGTTTCTTGACCGAAAGATAAAATATCTTGATATTATTGATATAATAGAACAAACTATGACTAACATAGAATATATTGATAATCCTGATGTCAGCCAGATACTTGACACGGAAGCGGCGGCTTACGAGTTTATAAGGAGCCGTTACTAAATCTTCAAGGGGAGGATATTACAACTTGAATATTATTATAGCTATTATTATTCTCAGTATCATTGTAATCATTCACGAGTTCGGGCATTTTATTGTCGCAAAGGCAAACGGAATTGCGGTGAGTGAGTTTGCGCTGGGACTTGGTCCGACAATTCTCAAATTTAAGAAAAAGGGGACATTGTTCTCTCTCAAGCTTCTTCCGTTTGGAGGAGCCTGCATTATGGCTGGAGAGGACGGCAATGAGGACGGGGTGAGCGAGCTTGACAATGATAAGCTCTTTGCATCTAAGTCTGTGTGGAGAAGAATATCCGTCATAGCTGCGGGACCTATATTCAATTTTATTCTGGCATTTATAATGGCGGTATTTATTATAGGAAGCATCGGCTACGACCCGTGTAAGCTCTACAGTGTAGAGGAGGGAAGCGTTGCCGAGGAGGCAGGGCTTCAGGCGGGCGATGTCATAACCTCGGTGAACGGAAAGAGAATACATTTTTATAAGGAATACAGTCTGTACTACCAGCTCCATACCGGAAAGACGCTCAATATAACCTACGAGCGCGACGGCGTGAAGTATGAGACGAAGGTTGTCCCTGAGTATATTGAGGAGGACGTCTACCAGCTCGGAGTATATCTCGGAGAAAATGCTGTCATCTCGGGGCTTACAGAGACTGGAGCGGCTGCGCTTGCCGGCTTTAAGACGAATGACCAGATTATTCAGGTGAACGGTGTTGCCGTAAAGACGACCGACGAGGCGATTTCTGCAATAAGAGGCTGTGGCGGCGGTAAGATAAGTGTGGCGGTGTTCCGCGACGGAGAGGTTGTCGACCTCACGGTTACTCCTGTGCTTGCACATAACGCATATTATCAGACGGGTATGTCATTTTCGGCTGCGAGGGTGAAGGTAAACCCGATACAGACGCTTAGATACAGCGCGATAGAGGTAAAATACTGGATAAACACAGTGTTTGAGAGCCTTAAAATGCTTGTGACGGGAAAGGTAACGAAGGACGATGTGGCGGGACCTGTCGGCATTGTGTCCGCAATCAGCAACGTGGTAGAGCAGAGCAAGCCGGACGGAGTGTTCTATGTCATTTTAAATCTTGCCAACTGGATAGTCATGATAAGCGCAAACCTCGGCGTTATGAACCTGCTTCCGATTCCCGCACTTGACGGAGGACGACTTTTGTTCCTGCTTATCGAGGCGGTAAGGGGCAAGCCGATTGATCAGAAGAAGGAGGGCATGGTGCACCTTATAGGTATGGCACTGCTCATGCTTCTCATGTTCTTTATACTGTTTAACGATATTTCCAAGCTGTTTTAGCCGGCTTGACTTTGCATGGTGATATGGAGGGCTTATGAAGAGCTTTGACAATTCAATTCAGAGAAAAAATACGAGGGTTGTAAATATAGGCGGAGTGCTTATCGGCGGGAACAATCTGATCGCAATCCAGTCCATGACCAACACAAAGACTGAGGACGTGGACGCCACGGTCGGGCAGATAGCAAGACTTGAGGCAGCAGGCTGCGAAATAATAAGATGTGCTGTCCCGACGATGGAGGCGGCGCAGGCTATAGGTCAGATTAAAAAGAGAGTTCACATACCTGTGGTTGCGGATATCCATTTTGACTACCGTCTTGCCATCGCTGCGATGGAGAACGGGGTCGATAAAATCCGCATAAATCCGGGAAATATCGGAAGCTTTGAGAGGATAAAGGCTGTTGTGGATGTGGCTAAGGAGAGAAATATTCCTATCCGCGTCGGTGTAAATTCAGGCTCGCTTGAGAGAAACCTCGTTGAAAAATACGGCGGCGTCACTGCCGAGGGCATTGTCGAGAGCGCCCTTGACAAGGTGAGGATAATTGAGGATATGGACTATGACAATCTTGTAATCAGCATTAAGTCCTCGAATGTCATGATGTGCGTGAAGGCACATGAAATTATCTCCGAAAAGACGGACTATCCCCTTCACGTAGGCATAACCGAGTCGGGAACCGTGCTGACGGGAAGCATCAAGTCCGCAGTCGGGCTCGGGCTCATACTCGGACAGGGAATCGGCGACACGATAAGAGTGTCCCTCACAGGCGACCCGGTGGAGGAGATAAGGGCTGCAAAGACCATACTCAAGACGCTCGGCATAAGACAGAGCGGGATAGAGATTGTCTCATGTCCTACCTGCGGAAGAACGAGCATAGACCTTATCGGGCTGGCACAGAAGGTTGAGAAGCTTGCCGCTGATTATGAGGATTTGAACATTAAGCCTGCCGTCATGGGCTGCGTGGTAAACGGTCCGGGTGAGGCCAAGGAGGCTGACCTTGGAGTGGCAGGCGGCAAGGGAGAAGGCGTGCTCATAAAGAAGGGCGAGGTCATAAGGAAGATGCCGGAGGCGGAGCTTTTGGACGCGTTAAAATATGAGCTTGATCATTGGAAGGAACAGTGAGAGATAGATGAAGCTATTTGATGCATTTCCTACACTTGAATTTAATGAAGATACGATGGATATTTTGGCTGATGTTGAGGTGCTTAAGGTTGCAACCAACTCAGCCAAAACCCGGCTTAGGGTATATATTTTGTCAAAGAGACTGATACCAAAGACCACGATTTTTGCGCTTGAAGACGGATTTAGAAAGCAGCTTCCACCATTTAGGACGATGGATATACATGTCGTTGAGAAGTACGAGCTGTCGAGTCAGTACACTCAGGAGAAGCTGTGGGGAATATATAGGGAGAGTATTCTCGACGAGCTCAAGGAGGAGAGCATATTTGACTACGACCTCCTTAAAAAAGCCAAGGTGCGCTTCACGGCTGATGACAAAATGGAGCTTACGGTGGCTGACGGAACCATCGCGAGGGACAGGGTAAAGGGACTCCTAGAGTACCTTCATATGGTGTTTTTTGACCGCTGCGGTTTTGAGATAGGCTTTGACGTGATATACAAAGAGGTCAAGCACGAGGCGAAGGACACGCCCGTCATACATATGCAGACGCAGAGCGGTGACGGGAATGATGAGGGTGAGACTGCACCTAAAGAGGCTGCCAAGGCTGAGGCTTCCGCCAAAAACGGCGATGCCGGCGCAAAGCAGGAGAGCGCTCAGGGCGGAAAGACAGTCGCGGGCAGATTGAGAACCGACGTGAAGTATTCGGACAAAAAGGGAATGGGGGCAAAGGACGATGCAAAGAGCTTCCGCTCCGTGAAGATGTCCGGAAATCCCGATGTCATATACGGCAAGGATTTTGACGATGAGGCGATTGAGCTTGCCACGATAACGCACGAGATAGGAGAGGGTGTTGTCAGAGGCAGGATAAGGGGCGTTGAGATTAAGGAGCTTCGGACGGGCAAACAGCTTATGACATTCACTATCACCGATTTTACGGACTCGATGTCGGTCAAGATTTTCCTCAATTCCAAGGAAAACCTCGATGAAATCAAGGACGATGTAAAGGACGGCGCATTTGTCAAAATTAAGGGCGTCATCGCGATGGACAGCTGGAGCAAGGAGATTGCCGTCAGCTCCGTGCGAGGAATAAAAAAGATACCTGATTTTACCACAAAGCGCATGGACAACTCGGAGGTCAAGAGGGTTGAGCTCCACTGCCATACGAAGATGAGCGATATGGACGGAGTGTCGGAGGTGTCCGACATCATAAAGCAGGCGGCAAAGTGGGGCATGCCTGCCATCGCCATCACGGATCACGGTGTGTGCCAGGCGTTCCCTGATGCGAACCATACGGTTGAGAAACTCAAGGATTTCAAGGTTATATACGGTGTTGAGGCTTATCTCGTCGACGATTTGAAGGCGCTTATCGAGCAGCCAGCGGGTCAGACCTTTGATGATACATACGTCGTGTTTGACCTTGAGACGACGGGCTTTTCCTCAGAGCATGACCGGATTATAGAGATTGGTGCCGTGAAATATCAGAACAGAAAGCACGTTGACAGCTTTTCGTGCTTCGTAAACCCTGAAATTCCTATACCGTTCAGAATTGAGAAGCTGACCGGAATAAATGATTCCATGGTGGTCGACGCGCAGACCATAGAGGAGGTTCTTCCACGTTTTATAGATTTCTGTGAGGGCGCGGTGCTCGTGGCACACAATGCTGACTTTGACTCGGGATTTATAAAGACCAAGGCAAAGCAGGTGTTGGGGCTTGACAAGGAGTACACCGTAGTCGATACGGTTGCACTCGCAAGAGCGCTGTTGCCGCAGCTTAACAGGTACAAGCTCGACACGGTAGCAAAGGCGGTTGGTGTATCACTTGAAAACCATCACCGCGCGGTCGACGATGCGGAGTGCTGTGCAGGGATATTTTTGAAGTTTATGACCATGATGGAGGAGCGTGGCATCTACAATCTCGACGATGTCGAGAACCTTGCCGATGAGCGCGAGAACATCGTAAAGAAACTCCCGTCATACCATGCGATTATCCTTGCAAAAAATGATGTGGGAAGAACTAATCTGTACAGACTCACTTCTATGGCGCACTTAAAGTATTTCAGCAGGAGACCGAGAATTCCAAAGAGCGAGCTTCTAAAACATCGTGAGGGTCTGATACTCGGCTCGGCGTGTGAGGCGGGTGAGCTCTATCGCGCCATACTGGACAATAAATCGGATCAGGATATCGCAAGGCTCGTGGAGTTCTACGACTACCTTGAGATACAGCCGCTCGGCAACAACCAGTTTATGATTGATTCCGAGGATATATGGGTTTCATCGAAGGAAGATTTAATAAATATCAATAAAAGGATAGTTGCTCTGGGAGAGCAGTTTGGAAAGCCTGTTGTCGCAACCTGCGATGTACACTTTTTAAATCCCGAGGACGAGGTCTACAGAAGGATAATCATGGCAGGGCAGGGCTTTGACGATGCGGATAAGCAGGCTCCGCTATATCTTAGAACGACCGAGGAGATGCTCGACGAATTTCAGTATCTCGGAAGCGATAAGGCATACGAGGTTGTCGTTGAGAACACGAACATGATTGCAGATATGTGCGAGAAGATATCTCCGGTGCGCCCGGACAAATGTCCGCCTGTAATTGAGAACTCTGATGAAACTCTGAGAAAAATATGCTACACGACGGCGCATGAGATGTATGGTGAGGAGCTTCCGGAGATCGTAAAGGAGAGGCTCGACAGGGAGCTCAACTCCATAATCAGCAACGGCTACTCGGTTATGTACATCATCGCCCAGAAGCTCGTGTGGAAGTCAAACGAGGACGGCTATCTGGTTGGTTCGAGAGGCTCTGTAGGCTCGTCGTTTGCTGCGACCATGGCGGGAATAACGGAGGTTAATCCTCTGCCGCCGCATTACCTGTGCATGAACGGTGACTGCCATTACTATGATTTTGACTCCGAGGACGTGAAAAAGTTTTCGGGCGGCGCGGGCTGTGACATGCCTGACAGAATATGCCCGAAGTGCGGAAAGCCGCTCACCAAGCAAGGCTTTGATATTCCGTTTGAGACCTTCCTCGGATTTAAGGGTAACAAGGAGCCGGATATTGACCTCAACTTCTCGGGAGAGTACCAGTCGAAGGCACACTCGTATACCGAGGTTATTTTTGGAAAGGGACAGACCTTCAAGGCGGGAACGGTTGGCACTGTTGCCGATAAGACGGCTTACGGCTATGTACGCAAGTATTTTGAGGAGCGCGGGCTCACAAAACGTGACAGCGAGATAGTCCGCATATCGGAAGGATGTACGGGCATCAGGCGTTCTACGGGACAGCACCCGGGCGGAATTATAGTTCTGCCGATAGGGGAGGAAATTCACACCTTCACGCCAATACAGCACCCTGCAAACGATATGACGACGAACATTATCACGACACATTTCGACTACCACAGTATCGACCACAACCTTTTAAAGCTTGATATTCTCGGGCACGATGATCCTACGATGATCAGAATGTTACAGGATTTGACGGGCATTGACCCTAAGACGATACCGCTCGACTCGCCGGAGGTTATGAGCCTTTTTAAAGATACCTCGGCGCTTGGCATCACTCCCGAGGATATTGGTGGGACGAAGCTAGGTGCGCTCGGAATACCTGAGTTTGGTACCGACTTTGCCATGCAGATGGTTATTGACGCGAAGCCTACCTGCTTTGCGGACCTTGTGCGTATATCTGGACTTTCACATGGTACGGACGTGTGGCTCGGAAACGCCCAGACACTCATTATGAGCGGCGTTGCCACGATTTCGACCGCCATATGTTGTCGAGACGATATTATGATATATCTCATCGGAAAGGGCATGGACAAGGAGTTATCCTTCACCATAATGGAGAGCGTAAGAAAGGGAAAGGGGCTTAAGGACGGCTGGCCCGAGCAGATGCTCGCGCACGGAGTGCCGCAGTGGTACATCGACTCCTGCCTCAAGATTAAGTACATGTTCCCTAAGGCGCATGCCGCCGCCTATGTTATGATGGCGTGGAGAATAGCGTACTGCAAGGTGTTCTATCCGCTCGCCTACTATGCAGCTTATTTCAGTATAAGGGCAACCGCCTTCTCATACGAGCTCATGTGTATGGGAAAGGATAAGCTTGACTACTACATTGCCGATTACAAGAAGAGGAGTGACAGTCTCTCAAAGAAGGAGGAGGATACCCTCAAGGATATGCGTCTCGTGCAGGAGATGTATGCGAGAGGGCTGGAATTTTTGCCTATTGAC
>CAMEEX010000117.1 GCA_945915235.1 uncultured Clostridia bacterium
ATGGGTTATGACAAAGCCATCATAGGAGCAGTAGTGGTCCTTGAGGCATTTTACCATCGCGATCCAGTGCTGATAACAGATATTGGTACTGTCGAGATTGAAGAGACCATAGGTTGTTATGGAACATATCTCGTCCACCTCCGGGATATACGCGAGTATCTCCTCGGAGGTTACGGATGGTGCAAGACCGTCAACAGTCTGTTTGGATGCTATCGTGCCGCCGGTTGTAATCAATAGGATTTTTTTCATGCTGGCTAATCTCCGTTTCGTCGCCCTGCGGCGTGAATAATAAATGAAGTGCTTATTTATACATTGAAGCGGAAGAGAACTACATCTCCGTCCTTCACAACATAGTCTTTGCCTTCAAGACCCACAAGACCTTTTTCCTTTGCGACAGTGTAGGAACCGCAGTCGAGAAGATCCTGATAGTTGACAACCTCTGCACGGATAAAGCCGCGCTCGAAGTCGCTGTGAATCTTTCCGGCAGCCTGAGGGGCCTTGGTTCCCTTGGTGATTGTCCACGCTCTTGTCTCTGTAGGACCTGCCGTGAGGTAGCTGATAAGACCGAGAAGAGAGTAGCTTGCCTTTATAAGCTTGTCAAGACCTGACTCGGATAAGCCGAGGTCAGCTAAAAACTCCTTCTTATCTGCGTCGTCGAGCTCTGATATCTCCTCTTCAATCTTGGCACATACGACGAATACTTCACTGCCCTCGGATGCCGCGAACTTGCGGACTTCGGCAACATACTCATTAGATGCCGCGTCGTCTGCAAGGTCATCCTCGGATACATTGGCGGCATAGATTACAGGCTTGGCTGTGAGAAGCGTGTAGGATGCGATGAGAGCCTTCTCGTCGTCGTCATCCGTCTCGAAACTGCGTGCTGACTTGCCCTCCTCGAGGTGTGCTTTGAGACGCTTTAGGAGGTCATTCTCCTTTGCGAGAGTCTTATCGTTCATGGCTGCACGTCCGACTTTTGCAATTCTTCTCTCAAGAATATCAATGTCGGAGAATATAAGCTCAAGATTGATCGTGTCGATATCTCTTATAGGGTCAACGCTTCCATCCACATGTACAATGTTGCTGTCATCAAAGCAGCGCACTACATGCACGATGGCATCAACCTCACGGATATGGGAGAGAAACTGGTTTCCGAGACCCTCACCCTTTGAGGCACCCTTTACCAGACCTGCGATATCAACAAACTCGATTGCGGCAGGAGTTATTTTGGCTGAATTGTAAAGTGCGGCGAGCTTGTTGAGACGCTCGTCCGGAACGGTAACTATACCAACATTAGGGTCAATGGTACAGAACGGATAGTTCGCGGACTCTGCACCTGCCTTTGTAAGTGAATTGAATAACGTACTTTTGCCGACATTCGGCAAACCAACAATACCTAATTTCATATTGATTCCTCGTTTCTGTTTAACTTAAAAATGTATCTGGTCATACCGATTTATAGTAACATAACAGGGTGAAAAATGCAATGTGTACTACAAAATAAACAAGGGCTTGTAATGCGGCAGCAAAAGAAGTATTATATTATAAGTTCATCAATATGGCATATGGAGGTTTTTTATGAATACGACAATACGTTTTCCGCATCTTGGATTGACCCTCAACCCGGGCAAATCGTTTACGGTGTTTGGAATACAGATAGCATATTACGGAGTGATAATCGCGCTTGCGATGCTTTCCGGAGCACTTGTCGCTTACAGGGAGGCTAAAAAGACGGGGCAGAAGGTTGACGACTACATTGATTTTACGCTCTACACGCTCATCGCAGCTATCATAGGTGCAAGAATATATTATGTGATTTTTGAATGGGACTACTACAGCGCACATCCGCTTGAGATATTCAATCTCAGGGCAGGTGGACTTGCCATATATGGAGGTGTGCTCGCATCGGTGCTCACACTCTTCATTTTTACCAAGGTGAAGAAGTTAAAGTTCTGGCTCATGGCTGACACGGCAGTTCAGGGACTTATCATAGGCCAGATTATAGGGCGCTGGGGCAATTTCTTTAACAGGGAGGCTTTCGGCGGCTACACGGACAGCCTGTTTGCGATGCAGCTTCCGGTTTCTGAGGCGAAGGGGATTACGCAGGAGTTGATAGAGCATCTTGTGACGATAGACGGTGTGAGCTATGTTCAGGTTCACCCGACCTTTCTCTATGAGGGAGTCTGGAATCTGTTGCTTTTTATCGGAATATGCATATATAAGAGACACAAGAAGTTCGATGGGGAAATATTTGCAATATACCTGATAGGATATGGGGTTGGACGATTTATCATAGAGGGACTCAGAACGGATCAGCTTGTGATAAAGGCACTCGGCGGAATTGCAGCGTCACAGGTGCTCTCAATAATACTTATCCTTCTTGCAGCAGCATTTGTGATTTACAACAGGGTGAAGCTGAAAAAGTCTGCAGGGACTGTGGACAACGGGCAGTAAAAAAGAATAATACGCAGAATGGGACATCACGGTATCGGTAAATACGATGCCGTGGTGTCTTTTTTTGTTATTACTCCAAATCCGTCAAAATTATCTGGTAATTTTATCCATGGAAACAAAAAATACTTGATTTTAGTAAGGTAAAGGTATAAAATGGCATCATAAGTGGTGAAAAGTGAAATATTGTGGTAGAAAGTGGTTGAGATGAACCTCTTTTTGACATGAGTGGAGTACAAAGTGAGGGGAGGCGGTGATAATAATGTTCATGGGCGAGTACAGTCATTCCATTGACGCTAAGGGACGACTGATTATGCCTGCCAAGTTCAGAGAACAGCTTGGGGATGAATTTATTGTCACTAAGAGCCCGGATAAATGTCTGTACATATATGCAAATGAAGATTGGAAGAACTTTGAGGAGAAGCTTGCAGGGCTGCCAATCACCAACAAGGAGACGAGACAGTTTGTAAGATTTTTCTTAGCGGGGGCTGCGAACTGCGAGGTGGACAAGCAGGGAAGATTTCTTCTGCCGGCAGTACTTAGGGAATACGCCGGGCTTGATAAGGAAGTTATCTTAGCAGGCGCGTCAAAGAAGATTGAGATTTGGAATAAGGACAGATATTTAGCTGATCAGAAGGAATACGAGGATAATATTGATGAAATCGCAGCCAATATGGAGAAATTCGGTTTCAGTATTTAAGGAGAATGTATATGGAATTTGAGCATATACCTGTGCTGCTTAGCGAAACTATAGACAGTCTGGCCATCAAACCGGATGGAATTTATGTGGATGGAACACTTGGGGGAGCAGGTCATTCCTACCATATATGTGAACGTCTCGGTCAGAAGGGGAGACTTATAGGCATTGATCAGGATGAGGAGGCTATAGCGGCTGCAACGAAGAGGCTGGAGCCGTTTGCAGACAAGGTAACAATAGTCAGAAATAATTATGTGAATATGAGAAGTGTACTTGCAGAGCTCGGAATTGAAAGGGTGGATGGAATACTTCTTGATATAGGCGTGTCATCACATCAGCTTGACGATGCGGACAGGGGATTTACCTACAAGGACGATGATGCACCTCTTGATATGAGGATGGACAACAGACAGAGCCTGACTGCCGAGGTAGTTGTAAACGAGTATTCTGAAAATGAACTCTTCCATATCATAAGAGATTATGGTGAAGACCAGTTTGCAAAAAATATTGCAAAGCATATAGTCCGGGTGAGAAACGAAGTGGGAAGGATTACCACCACAGGGAAGCTTGTCGAGGCAGTCAAGGCTGCGATACCGATGAAGTTCCGTGCTACGGGAGGACATCCTGCCAAGCAGACTTTTCAGGCTATAAGAATCGAAGTGAATAAGGAACTTGATGTATTACAGAATTCAATAGACGATATGATAGATCTGTTAAATGACGGGGGAAGACTTAGTATAATCACATTTCATTCCCTTGAGGACAGAATAGTCAAGAATGGATTTAAGAAGAATGTTGACGTATGCACCTGCCCGCCGAATTTTCCGGTATGTGTTTGTGGGAATAAGCCTAAGGGGATTATCGTCACAAGAAAACCTATTGTACCAACTGACGAGGAACTCGAGACAAATAAGAGGGCTAAGAGCTCCAAACTGAGAGTTTTTGAGAGAAGGCGGGATGACTAAATGGCAGATATAAGAAAAAATAAGAATTCATACAGGACAGCGTATATTAACGATAACCTTGCACGCAGGCAGGAGTATATAGAGACGACTTCACCGAAAAAGCGGGAAGTTGTCATAGAGCAGCCTGAGCGTAGAACTTCACATGAGGCGCATCAGAGTACAGCGCGTGGACTCAGGTCGAGCTTCGGTTTTGCGTTTACACTGGTTATGGCGGCGGCTATGGCGGCTATTTTTATTGTGCTTGCCAGATACATATCGCTTAATGTTGCCATGACGCAGAAGTCAAAGCAGATTTCCAATCTTAGAAAAGAACTTTCGACCATAACCATGGAGAACGACAATATGGAGATGGCGATAAATTCATCCATCGATTATGATTACATATACAAGGTGGCTACGGAGGAGCTCGGAATGGTGTATGCATCACAGAACCAGATTGTGACATACGACAGTGAGGACAGCGAGTATGTTGTCCAGTACAAGAATGTGGAGTAAATACAGTTATGAATAATGACAGAACACGGCAGCCGGAGGAAAACAAATCCGGTAAGAAGGAATATGCTTTTGTTCAGAAGATAAAAACAAGGAAATTGCGGCGGAAGATGAAGATAAAACTGCTGATTGTGGCAGTTCTCGTTGTAATTGCCTTGTTTTTGCTTGTAACCGTCATGGTGAACATAAGCCGTGACAGCAAGGACAAGTATTCGAAAAAGGTTTTTGATAACCTCAAGTATAAGAATACCACCATTCTTGCAAAGAGAGGTGACATAACAGACCGAACCGGAACGGTGCTTGCATATTCACAGAAGGTCTATAACCTTATACTTGATCCTAACAGCTATTGGCAGGAAAAGACAGACAGGGAGGCGAATATCGACCTGCTTGTAAACACGTTAGGACTGGACCGGCAGGAACTTTTAGATATTTTTAACAGCTATCAGAATGAAAATTGTGCTTATAAGAGGATTGTAAGATACCTGACCTACGATCAGGTGACGGATTACAAGGCGGCGAAGGAGGCTGATTCTAATAAGTATACGGCATCGTGGCTTGAGGAGGAGTATATAAGAACCTATCCGTACAATTCAATGCTGGCATCGGTGTTAGGCTATGCTACGGAGTCAACGGGTGTCATAGGAATAGAGAATTATTACAACTCATATCTTACCGGAACGAACGGAAGGGAGTATGGATATGTCGGAGAGGATTCTGACATTGAGACCACAATAAAACCTGCCATAAACGGCGATACGGTGGTTCTTACGATTAATAATAACATACAGAGAATAGTTGAAAACAAGATAAAGGAATTCAACGAGGCATACGGTTCGAAGCATACCTCAGTTATGATAATGGATCCGAATAACGGGCAGGTGCTTTCGATGGCGCAGTATCCGACTTTTGACCTTAACAATCCGAGTGATCTGTCAGCGTACTATACGCAGGAGGAGCTGTCGCAGATGGACAATGACCAGACCGTCGATGCGCTCTACGATGTTTGGAACAACTTTTGTGTATCGACAATATATGAGCCGGGTTCAGTATTTAAGGCATTTACCATAGCCAGCGGAATTGAGGAGGGTATCCTTGACGGCACTGAGGAATATTACTGTGATGGACATGAGGTTGTCATGGGAACGAAGATTAGCTGTGCACATCCTGAGGGACACGGCTTGTTGACGGTGAGTCAGGCGCTTGAGGAATCCTGCAACGATGCTCTCATGCAGATGGCTGCAAGCATAGGAAAGGATATTTTCTATGACTATGTGAGCAGGTTTAATTTTGGAGCAAAGACGGGCGTTGATCTTCCGGCAGAGGAATATGGCCTTGTCATCAGAAAGGATCTGGTGACGGACATTGACCTTGCAACCAACAGCTTCGGACAGAACTTAAATGTCACGATGGTTCAGGAGATGGCGGCATTCTGTTCACTTATAAATGGCGGAAATTACTATCAGCCGCATCTTGTAAAGGAGATAAAGAGTGCAGGCGGTGAGGTGCTTGTGGAGAATGACAGCGTGCTGGTAAGAAAGACGGTGTCGGAGGAGACCTCACAGACATTGAGAGGTTATTTGAAGAATGTCGTTGATTACGGAACCGGCGGCTACTTAAAGATTGCAGGCTACAGTGTAGGAGGAAAGACCGGAGCTGCCGAGAAACAGCCTCGAGATAAGCAGCACTATGTAACCTCATTTATAGGCTTTATGCCTGTTGAGGATCCTCAGGTAGTGTTCTATGTAGTGCTTGACGAGGCACAGGTTGAAGATTTTGATACCTCGAGAGCGGCTCAGGAGCTTGCACGGGATATCATGATAGATCTGATACCATATCTTGAGATATATCCTGTGGATGAGTCCTACGAAATAAATGTCGGCGGACTTCCGACACAGCCACAGCCTGAGACGACGGTTGAGTATGTGACCGACGAAAACGGTGAGACGGTGACGGACGCTGAGGGAAATCCTGAGACGGTTGAACCATCAACGCCTGAAGAGATCACAGAGACGACTGAGGCTGCTGCGGAGACGGCAGAAACGGAAGGTACCGTGGAAAACACAGAGACTACAGAGGCAGAGACAGTCGCCGACGGTGCGCTGGAGACTTCGGGTGAGGATGTGACGGAACAGGGGCAGCAGTAGGAAACTTATATAATGTAATATCAAAGAAACCTTCATAATAAAATGTAGTACCGACGGCTTTCACGGCAGGTGCGGCAGATTATAGAAATTTATTATGGAGGTTTTTTTATGGAGAACCGCAGAAATATCGGCAGAATGAAGCGCAAGCTTATGTTTGGCGTGACTCTTATGATGGCGCTTGTGATACTGCTGCTTGTAAGACTTGCCGTTATCATGCTTGTTGAGTCCGAGTATTATGGCCAGAGGGCAAAGGAACTGCATGAGAGGGAGAGACCCATAAAGGCAGCCAGAGGCAGGATAATCTCCGAGGACGGAACGGTTCTTGCTTCAAATAAGACGGTGTGTACCATTTCGGTTGTCCATGCACAGATTACGGATCCGGAAAGGGTGATCGAGCTTGGCATGGATAGGGAGAAGGTTTCAAAGAGTGTAAATAAGGTGTCCTCGATGGAGCGCATCAAGACCAATGTGACAAAGGAGGTC
Source organism: uncultured Clostridia bacterium (assembly GCA_945915235.1). Classification (GTDB taxonomy): domain Bacteria; phylum Bacillota; class Clostridia; order Lachnospirales; family Lachnospiraceae; genus CAG-882. The sequence continues at coordinate 7,233 of CAMEEX010000117.1, forward strand.
GGAGATGCGATAAGGGAGTACGGGCTTGACGGCGTCAAAGTCGATGAGGACAGCAGAAGATATTATCCGTTTGGAAATCTTGCATCGAAGGTGATTGGATTTACCGGAAGCGACAATCAGGGAATTATAGGCCTTGAGGTGCGCTATGAGGAGGAACTTGCCGGAAAGGCAGGCCAGATACTCACTATGACGGATGCGGGAGGGATTGAACTTAAGGAGGAGGGCGAGAGCAGGATTGAGCCGGTAAACGGCGATGATCTGATTATAAGTCTTGATTACAATATACAGACCTATGCACAGCAGGCGGCATACAAGGCATATGAAGCCAAGCAGGCGAAGAGGGTATCCATAATCGTTATGAACCCGCAGGATGGAAAAATATATGCTATGGTAAACGTGCCGGAGTACAATCTCAATGCGCCCTACACGCTCACGGAGGAATACAGCTATATGACCGTGACGGAGAAGAATGACAACGGTGAGGATGTGACCAGAACCATATCGAAGGATGAACTGACCAATGAACAGAAGATGGATTTGTTAAACACCATGTGGCGCAATTTCTGTATAAATGACACTTACGAGCCGGGCTCGACCTTCAAGATGATTACTGCCACGGCGGCGCTCGAGAAGGGTGTGGTGAGCCTGAATGACAGCTTCTACTGTAAGGGAAGCCTCACGATAGGCGGGCGCACCATAAGATGCCATAAGACCGCGGGACATGGTTCGCAGACCTTTGCGGAAACGCTTATGAATTCCTGCAACCCTGCATTCATTACCTGGGGCAGCAGAGTCGGGGCGGAGGATTTTTTTGCCTATATGAAGAAGCTGGGTCTGCTTGGCAGGACGGGAGTTGACCTGCCGGGCGAGGCGGGCACAATCATACATAAGCTTGAAAATGTGGGCGAAGTGGAGCTTGCCACGATGAGCTTCGGACAGTCCTTCCAGATAACGCCGTTGCAGCTTTTGAGGGCGGCGAGTGCCATAATAAACGGCGGGACACTTATCACTCCGCATTTTGCGGTGCGAACGGTCAATGAGGCTGGTGAGACGACAAAAGTATTCGAGTATGAAACGGTCGAAAATGCCGTATCAAAGGAGACCGGCGGGCTTATGAAGCAGCTCCTCGAGAAGGTTGTGTCCGAGGGCGGGGGAAAGCGCTGTTACATAGAAGGCTACAGAATTGGCGGGAAAACGGCTACTTCGCAGAAGCTTCCTAGAGGTTCCGGCAAATATATAGCTTCTTTTATCGGTTTTGCCCCGGCAGACGATCCACAGGTTATTGCGATGTGCATTATCGACGAACCGCAGGGAATATATTATGGTGGAACGATAGCTGCGCCGGTAATAAGGGAGGTGTTCGAGAATATACTGCCATACCTTGGCATTGAACAGGAAGTGGTTGAATTTTCCAATGAATAGAGATAATATGATGTTAATGCAAAAAATGTTTGACCATAATCAGAAATAAATAAGGTTGAAGAAGCAAAAGTATAGGAGACAGAGAGATGGATTTAAGTGGAAAAAAAGTAATAGTTGTAGGTACTGGAATAAGCGGTATCGGCGCTGTAAAGATTCTGTGTGAGGTGGGAGCGGCTCCGGTATTATATGATGGCAATGACAAACTGGATAAACAGGAGATAAAATCAAAATTTTCCGAAGGTGTCGACGCGGATATTGTTCTCGGGGAGCTTCCCGAGGAGCTTTTGAGGAGTGCTGACCTTGCAGTGATAAGTCCCGGTGTTCCGATAGACAGTCCGGTTGTTCTCAAGTTTAATGAGGCAGGAGTGCCTGTATGGGGTGAAATTGAACTCGCATATAATTATGAGAAGGGTGTGGTTGCGGCTATCACGGGTACTAACGGCAAAACCACTACGACGACACTTGTGGGCGAGATAATAAAGGCATGGGGAAAGGAGACATTTGTCGTAGGAAATATAGGTAATTCATATACAGCCGAGGTACTGAAAACGAACAGTGAGTCCGTGACCGTAGCTGAGATATCCAGTTTCCAGCTTGAGACGGTGCATGAGTTCAGACCTAAGGTGAGCGCAATACTCAATATAACACCAGACCATCTTAACAGACATTACACCATGGAGAATTATGCGGCTGTTAAGGAGAGAATAGCGGCTAATCAGACCAAGGACGATTACATTGTGCTCAACTATGACGATGAAGTTTTAAGAAAGTTTGGCGGTGAGACGACAGCTACACCTGTTTATTTTTCAAGAAAACATAAAGTGAGCCACGGAACCTACCTTGAGGGCACCATGATAAAATACACGGACGGCAATGAGGTCACGGATGTGATTGATGTCAGGGATATGCTTTTGTTTGGGGCACATAACCATGAGAATGTCATGGCGGCGGTAGCTATCTGCATGCAGATGGGCGTTCCGGTTGGCATTATCGCTGAGACGATAAGAAACTTTAAGGCGGTCGAACACCGTATTGAGTATGTGCGTACTCTTGACGGAGTAGAATACTACAATGACTCTAAGGGAACGAACCCTGACTCCACCATAAAGGCTATAGAGGCGATGCCTAAAAAGACAATACTCATAGCCGGCGGCTATGACAAGCATTCGGAGTTTGACGAGATGATAAAGACTTTTGGTGATACGATAATTGAACTCGTACTGCTCGGTGTGACGAAGGATAAGATAGCTGCTGCGGCGAGGGCACAGGGATTTGAG
>CAMEEX010000118.1 GCA_945915235.1 uncultured Clostridia bacterium
TACGCCGCCGTTATATTTGAGCGCCTTCACTGTTGCAAGGATGACTACCGCATCCGGTGCGATACCCGCCTTGCGGCACTTGATGTCAATGAATTTCTCGGCTCCAAGGTCTGCACCGAAGCCTGCCTCTGTCACAACATAATCTGCCATCTTTAAAGCAGCCTTTGTCGCTCTGACACTGTTGCAGCCATGTGCGATATTCGCAAACGGTCCACCATGTACAAGAGCCGGTGTACCCTCGAGTGTCTGTATCATGTTAGGCTTAATCGCATCCTTTAAGAGCGCTGCCATCGCCCCGACAGCCTTCAAGTCTGCCGCCGTGACAGGCTCTCCTGCATAATTGTATGCTACAATTATCTTGCCGAGTCTTTCCTTTAGATCGTCCATGTCACTTGCAAGACAGAGGATAGCCATTATCTCCGTCGCAACGGTAATTACAAAATGGTCTTCTCTCACAAAGCCGTCAGCCTTGGCACCAAGACCGATAACCACATTTCTTAACACTCTGTCGTTCATGTCGAGACATCTCTTCCACACAATCTGTCTTGTGTCAATCTGAAGAGCATTGCCCTGCTGGATATGATTATCAAGCATAGCTGCAAGGAGATTGTTCGCCGATGTTATGGCGTGGAAATCACCCGTAAAATGAAGATTAAGCTCCTCCATAGGCACGACCTGTGCATAACCACCGCCCGCAGCGCCGCCCTTCACACCGAAACACGGTCCGAGTGACGGCTCCCTGAGTGCAACCATCGTCTTTTTACCCATTCTGTTGAGCGCATCTGCAAGTCCTATACTTATTGTTGTCTTGCCCTCACCTGCCGGAGTAGGGTTGATTGCCGTGACGAGAATCAGCTTGCCGTTCTCATTGTTCTCAATACTCTTGAGATACTCGTCTGAAAGCTTTGTCTTATACTTTCCGTAAAGCTCAAGGTCGTCCTCCCCAATACCGAAATTGGCTGCGATCTCCTTGATTGGACGCATTTTGGCGCTCTGTGCGATTTCAATATCACTCTTCATGTGTGTTCTCCTTCTCACTATGTAATGTGTTTTTCATTTATTTTCAGAGCTTCTTTAAGAGCTCCTCAAATTCCTCCATGGTCATAAGAACCTTTCTTGGCTTGGTTCCCTCCTCAGGTCCCATAACTCCCGCCTCCTCGAGCTGATCCATAATTCTCGCAGCCCTGTTAAAACCTATGCGGTATACCCTCTGAAGTATACTTACCGAACCTTTTCCCTTCTCAATAAGGTAACGTCCCGCCTCTGCAAAATAGTCATCATACTCGTTTCCGAACGCCTGACTCTCCGCAAACGCCGGATTGTTAATCTTCTGCGCTACATCATCATGGTAGCCACCATCCTCACCGCAGTTAGCCTTCAAAAAATCGACCACCGCGCTGACCTCATCGTCTGAGACAAACGCACCCTGTATTCTGGCAGGCTTAGGATACCCTGCCGGTGAAAAGAGCATATCTCCCTTTCCTAAGAGTTTCTCAGCTCCCACCATATCAAGTATCGTTCTCGAGTCGACTCCAGATGATACGGCAAAAGCTATTCTTGAAGGGACATTCGCCTTGATAAGTCCCGTGATGACATCCACCGAAGGCCTCTGTGTCGCTATGACAAGATGTATTCCGGCAGCTCTCGCAAGCTGTGCAAGACGCACGATAGCGTCCTCGACCTCGTTCTTTGCAATCATCATAAGGTCCGCAAGCTCGTCTATAATGATGACAAGCTGTGGGAGCTTGGCGGGCTTGTTCTCCGCCTCGATATCCTTGAGTTGTTCAACCTTGGCATTGTAGCCCTTTAAGTCACGCACTCCTGCCTGTGCAAACTTCTTGTATCTGTCGTCCATCTCGGCAACCGCCCAGTTGAGGGCTCCCGCCGCCTTCTTAGAGTCTGTGACAACAGGTATCATAAGATGAGGTATGCCATTATATACACTGAGCTCAACCACCTTAGGGTCAATCATAATAAGCTTGACCTCCGACGGCTTGGCCCTGTAGAGAATACTCATAATTATCGTATTGATACATACGGATTTTCCCGAACCGGTAGCTCCCGCGATCAGCACATGCGGCATCTTCGCGATATCTGCCACAACAACCTGTCCGGCAATGTCCTTACCAACGCCGAAGGCTATCGGAGACTTGCTCTCCTCAAACGGCTTGCTCTCGATAAGCTCCCTGAGACTGACACCAGAGGTCTCCTTGTTCGGAACCTCTATCCCGACTGCTGCCTTTCCCGGGATAGGTGCCTCTATTCTTATGTCAGCGGCGGCAAGGTTAAGCTTGATGTCATCGGCAAGCGAGACAATCCTGCTCACCTTCACACCCTGCTCAGGCTGTATCTCGTATCTTGTAACCGCAGGTCCACAGCTCACATCGGACACCGTCACCCTCACACCGAAATTGGCAAGAGTCTGCTGAAGCTTCATTGCGGTCTCCCTCAGTTCCTTCTGCGAGGTGGTGTTCGACGCCGAACCCTTGTGAAGAAGCTCGACAGGCGGAAACTCATAAGGTTTCTCGATTATCTCCTCGTTCAACTCCTCGGACTGGCGAAGCTCCTCATTTATCTCAGCGTCAACCTGCTCGGCGGTTTTCTCAGTTCCGTTTACTCCCGGCACATTTCTGCCTGCTTTCTCCGATGCCATGGTGGTGTTCTGTGTTTTTCTTTCATTTCCGGCAGGTGTATGCACTCCGTCCCTGATATCCTTCAGCACCGCTCTTCCTGCTGCATCTATGCTCTCCTGCTGCCACTGCTCCATGCCGTCGTCCTCAGGAAGCTCCTGAAGATGCTCGCCGTATGTATAGTCGTCAACCTCACTGCCTGTCCGGGCATCGTCATAGCTGCTCTCGTAAGCATCGCCATAGTCCGTTACATCGAATGTACCATCGTCGTCCTTTTCAAATGTATCATCGTTATCAATTCTCTTAGATGCATCGTCGTTATCGGTTCTCTTAAATGCATCGTCATAATCGGTATTGGCGTAAACATCATCGCCGTATCCGTTATCGTAATCAGCATTATCGTTGCTCTTAGGCGCGTCGCTGTCCAAGCCCTTATGCTCATCTGCTGCGGCAGGCTCACTGTACTTCCTTGAGAACAGCTCATCGTCAGCGGCACCCGCCGTGTTATCAGCCGTCTCCTTCTTTGCCTTGCCCTTTTTGCCGCGGTCAGACCTAGACATATTGAACAGACCGCCTTCAATGTCCTTGTTCACCGCATTTTTAGGCTCTATCTCTATGATATTCTCGGAATATCTGTCATTCTGGAAAACCTCCGTAACCTCTCCATCGGAAAGCTTTCCTGCAGCCTGCGTTCTCATGTTCTCGGACTCAGGCATCTTAGGTCCTAAAATGTCCGTGCGCTTGTGCTCCCTCGGTATCTCTATGGAGAAATCAACGCCGCTTACCTTCTTGTCAAAGCGCCTGCGCTGCTGTTCTTCCTGCTGTTTCTGCTCTCTCTGTTCCTGTCTTAGAGCCCTCTTCTTCTCGGACTCCTCCTTGTACTCGTTGATATCGTCCTTGGCACTTGTGAGCATCTTCTTGCTTCCGCTTGTAAGGCTCTTTATAATCGAGCGCTCCGATATGATAAGTATGGCTATTAATATAAATATTATAATTATGATATATGCGCCGACCTTGCCGACCGCCGGTGTCAGAAACGAGCAGACCGCTCCTCCGACGATACCGCCGCCCTTCTTTGCCGGCTGTACAAAATTATAGTAGTCCGACAGCTTCTCAACCTTGGCATAGCCACCGACAATCATCTCGATAAAGGAGCACACGAACATCGCCCCGATAAACGCGGCCACGAACTTCACCCTCGCAACACCGCTGTTCTTTCCCTTTCTAAGCATGATTACCGTGCCGAGCACGAGCACTATCGGAAATATGTACGCGAAAACGCCAAAGGTTCCGAACTGCAATGCCGCAAAAAATGTCCCGACCTTGCCTGCCAGTCCGAAATTGCTTATAAAAAGTATGAGCGCCACTCCCAGTGCTATAAACAAAGCGGCTTCATTGAATGCCGCGCTGTTGATTTTCTTCTTCTTTTTCCTCTTAGATGTCGTGCGGGTCGATGTTGTTCTCGTCCCCCTCGACGCCGTGGACCTAGCAGCCGTTGTCCTCTGTGACTGTGTCGTCCTCTTTTTTTCAGGTGATGTCTGCCTGCTGCCTGAAGCCATTATAGTTACCTCACTTCTCTAATTTATACAATAGTAAAAATCTCACAATGAAACACAAAAATATCTGCACACCCGCGTCACAGCACTATCATCGAGGCGAGCATAAAACCGCCAAGTGCAAGGCAGTACACCGAGAGTATGCGGAAACGGCGTCTCTTCAATATCTGATTCAGGAGCACGAGCCCTATGTATCCGGTCACAACCGCCAAAGCGGAGGCGAGTATGTACCAGCCCGTGTTAGCCACGTCCGCTGCACCTAAACGCACAAGGTCGATGATGTCAAGCACTATCGCACCCACAAGAGACGGCACGGCGCACAGGAAGGAAAACTTCCAGGTGAGCTTCCTGTCAAAACCGAACAGCAGACACACCGTTATGACCATACCGCACCTTGAAAGCCCCGGAAGTGCCGATAGCCCCTGAATACCTCCGATGACGACAGCTTCAAAAAGTCCGGCATCTGATATCTTGACCTCGCCCCTCTTTATCCCGTCGGTCACAAACAGCATGACGCCCGTGACAATCATAAATATCCCCGGAAAGACGACCGTACCCGATGCATAGACCGCAAAGCTCCTGCACCCCAGTCCGACTATCCCGGTCGATACAGTCGCCGCGAGTATCATAAGCGCAAGCCTGCGGTAGATGCCGCTCTCAAGCTTTATCAGCTTCAATATATCCCGTCTGAACGCGAACACTATCACCACTATAGTCGCCAGTTTAAGGAACAAATCAAAAATAATGCTGTCCCCCTCGCCGAACCCAAATACATTCTTGAGCATAAGCAAATGCCCTGAGCTGCTCACGGGGAGAAATCCCGTGAGTCCATCTATCAATCCACTGACAATTATCTTGAGCGCTTCCAATCCACGACCTCCACATATTTACACAATTAATATAATTATAACATTTTTTTACAATGAGGTCAAATCAAACTGAAAGCTCCTTAATCTTGCCAAGTGCAGCGTCAAGCCCTCCTACTTCGTCTATGAGTCCCGCCTCAACCGCCTGTGCCCCGACAAGCATCGTCCCCAGATCCTTCGACAGCATGCTCGTGTTCATCATCATCTTCTCAAGACTTCCCTTCTGTGCATTGCTGTGCTCCTCCACAAAGCTCACAATCCTGTCCTGTATCATCTTAAAGTAATCGTAGGTCTGCGGCGCGCCGATGACGGTTCCGCTCATTCTCACGGGATGTATGAGCATCGTCCCGGTTGGAACGATGAACGAATAGTCCGACGCCACCGCGAGCGGAACGCCTATCGAGTGGCTGTCCCCTATGACCAAGGTCACAGTCGGCTTGCTCAGCGACGCAATCATCTCCGCGAGCGCAAGCCCCGCCGACACGTCACCGCCGATTGTATTTATTATGATAAGCGCCCCCTTTATCTTTTTGCTGTCCTCTATACGCGCAAAAATCGGAATGAGGTGCTCGTACTTCGTCGTCTTGCAGTTGTTAGAGAGCACCTCGTGCCCCTCTATCTCACCGATAATCGTGATGAGTTTTATGCTCTCGTCGTCCTTCTCCGATAGAGAAAGCTGCCCGAAGGACTCTATCTCGTCGCGGTCCTTTTCTGATTTATCTTTTTCAGCCATGGAAACCTCCTTTATATATTTATCTAACTGACGGATTTGGGTGCCAAAACATGCGAATTTAAAGTATGCGCGTATAACGTGTTATGTTTATGCATATCAGCTCCGTTGTTCTAAGCTAGGTGTTCTAAGGACTCTGCGGAGTGTTTCTATACATGCGCCACCGAAGCAAAGCATACCTCCGTGTATGCATTGCTTCTAAAGCAGCGTCCGTGCTGCTTTTGGCTGGGTTATAGGCAGAGTCCTAAGAACAGCTACGCTTCTCGCAAAAGTCGTGATATGCGTAAACATAACACGTTATACATAGTTAAGTTTGACAGGCATGTTTTGACACCCAAATCCTGCATCATCTAATATCTCCAAATAATAAAGTAATATACCTTAGTCTTTCATTTTGAAACGCTCAATATCTTTACCGTCGTTATCCTGTTGTGACACGCAAAAAAAAGTGCCGGAACACGCTATAATATTTTATGTACGGGCATACGGACTTATGCCTGATACATATAGATAAGCTTTTTTGGCACCTTGATATATTTTTTTGAATTGATACGTTATTGCGTTAAAAATGTCATCTTATGTTTTAAGATGACATTTTTCAGCGTCATTTTGAAGCCTTCTCCATATATTTCTTTAAGAGCTGCAATGCCCCGAGTATCACGCCGCCGAGGAGGAAGAAACCTATCCTGAAGGTCTGCATGGTCATGGCGGGCTGTGGGGGGTCTAAGGTTGTCGGACCGGTCACGATTGCGTATATGGAACCGATTACCAGACCGAGAATGAGAAATACCATCTGCGAGCGGCATTTTTCAAGTCCTGTCCTAAGAAGCTTCACGCTCGTAAATATTCCCGTGAGTATTCCAAGCCCGAATATGAACAGTATCGGAAAATACTTAAATTCGAGATGCAGAAAACCTCTTATCGCACTCATAATCGGAACGTAAATTCCGAATATCAATAACATCGTCGAGCCCGAAATTCCCGGGAGCACCATCGCGGATATAGCTATCGCGGCAACGATGAAAACATATATGCCGTTTATAAAGTTGAGGCTTGATATATCCATGCTTCCCCTTGCTAGGCTCTGGTTAAGATACGTTATGAGTGCCACGACCGCAACGCCTATGATTGCAAATATAAAATGCATATATTTTCCCTTGATTGTCTGCCACTCATCGTGAATTATAATCGGAACCGCGAAAAACGACAGCCCGATAAACAGCGAGCACAGCTCATAGATATGGCTGTCAAACACCCTGCCTAGCGCGAGCACCGTGCAGACAAAGCCGATTACCCAGCCGGCTCCGAGCTTGACAAGAAATATAAACGCCCTCTTTCTCTCCTCCTTATTTCCCGTGATAATGTTGTCAAGCGACTCGATAAATCTGTCATAAAAGCCCATAACAAACGCGATTGTGCCGCCCGACACGCCGGGCACGGCATCAGCCATCGCCATACAAAAGCCCTGTATCATGTTCCATATAAAACCCATTATTATATCTCTCCTCATTAAGAAATTTTTCCGACTATAACATCGCCACGCTCACCGATATTATAATTATATTCCCGTCCCACTATTCTTATGAGGAAAAAACATTATTTCGCCTCACCCTCAACTATACGTCTCAAATTCGGAAATCCCGCCCTGCTCTCCGTTTTGCTCAGAACATACAGCTTATCGAGCGTCTCCACGAAAGCGTCGCACTCCTCCTTCGGAAGCTTCTCAAGCAGCCACTCGTAATATATTCCCTCAAGGTAAGCCTTAGAATTTTTGAGGTTCTCCGCCTTCTCGGTCGCATACAGATTGGCGCTTCTCTTGTCGTTAGGATTTTCCTTACGCACCAGATAGCCCTTGCTCTCAAGACTTGCCGTTCTCCTCGCCGCAGCACCCTTGTCGAGCTTTAGCTGCTCGCGTATTGCCGCCTGCGTTATGCCGGGATTGTGCCTTACCAGATGTATGAAATCGAACTCAGCCGTGCCTATTCCGTCCTCCTTCATCGTCTGAACGGTGAACTTGCTGACCTCCCTCGCAATCTTTGTCATTTTTCTTTCTGATTTATCCATAATAACCTCCATTTTATCGCCAAACAGCGGTACATCAACTCTTTCAAGAGCGCCTTATTATCAAAATAATTTTCTGTACACAAAAAAGATGTAGTATCATCTATTCTTTATCTGATGATACTACATCGGTATTGAGGTGTCAATTCCAGAATAGCTTCTTATAGTCTACTGCATCATCGCCGGGTTATCACATATTCCCATAAATATCACAACCCCGCTTCTGTCCACTATCGCATACAAAAACGGTCTGTCAAGTATCATATCAGCCCTTCCGTCGGGAAGTGCCATTCCGTTGTAATCTATCTGCGTGTACACCGACGCGACGACCCCATTCTCGTCTATCTCGATATGGGAATTCTGCTTGATTTCATTTATAAATATGCCCTCGTGGCTGTCTAACCTCCCAATTCCCGAGAAGTCCGCAACCTCGCCGAAGCAGCTTGTGACACCGAGCTTACTTATGGCATCGTTGAGCTTAAGCTCCGTGTCGTAGGAAAATTTAGGTATCTTCCACACAACCTCACCCGTAGAGCCCTCACCGCCGAAAAGCACCTCTTCAATGCCCTCCGGTGCAGCTATAAGCTCCCTGATATCCATGCCCTCGTCCGGGAGCACAAAGCTCATGACCGCACCATTCTTGAAGGAGAGCGACGACCTCGTAAAGCCCTCACCCTTTGCATAGTAATGTGAAAAATCTCTTGAGTTCATAAAATCACATTCAACCGTACCTCCATCTCTCAGATAAAAATTATCCTTTTTAGTCAGTTTTTTATTGAACCTGTCTACCCACTCATCGCAAAAATATACCGTGTTGAGTATCGTGAGCACCGTTCCGGCGTCGGGTTGAGCTTCCATCTCCATGCCGCCCGTGTTCTCCTTCACCCATTTTTTCATGGCATTTATGAACTTATTACTTGCAAAATCCCCGTGATAGCTCTCGGTATAGTACTTATCCGCAAGCCTGTTTACATAATCATCATTGATATCAAGGCTGTCATCTATCCACACAGAACCATGTATCAGAAGCTTTCCCACCTTGTTATCCTTAAAGAGGATATTGTATAGCCTGCCGCTCTGCTCAGCCACAACGTCCATATCCTTCTCTCCGAGCAGCGCTAAAAGCTCCTCCCTCGTCGTTCCCCGCGCCCCTTCCGTGGCGGCAGCGAGCGCATAGTAGAGCGAGATCGGTGAATAGCACACATTTTTTCCTTCACCCAACAGCTCCCTCGCCGTTCTGTAGGAAAAATCATTCACCGTGTCGATGAAGCTGTCCTCCACGGCATTTTTCTCATACCTCTGTATTCTCTCATCATAATCATCAAAGCTGTACGCCTTTGGGTAATTCACATCTGCCATCAGCATATTTCTGCCCTCCTTCACACCGCACCCCGCCAGCACACCGCACACAGCCGAAATCGTAAGTCCCACGGCAATGCATCTCATCACATTACATAACCTTTTTTTCATGGCATAATCCCTCCTCATACAAATTAGTGGCTTATTATTAATTACCGCCTGACTGGGCTGTTTTCACAAAGCAGCGGTAAAACATATTCTATTTTTCGGTATTTCAGTTGCATAGTACCGCTTGAATGACTTTGTTATTCTAATAAGCCGTATAATTTTTCGTGTATCAGTTCTTTTTGTAATAATAAGATGCTATTTTTACCGCCTAAGATAAAAATTTGTTAATGCAAGCGGTAAATATAGCTATTTTTTCTTTTAACGCAACTATTACCGCTTCGTAACATGTATTATACTTTTAAGCGGTAACCATTAAGCAAAGCCCATGTCACCTGGCGGTTTTACATTGCATTCTGCAATTACATATTAATCCTTATATATTAATAGACCGGATTTTCTGCCATATATTCTCCCTGAATAT
>CAMEEX010000119.1 GCA_945915235.1 uncultured Clostridia bacterium
CAAGGGAAAGTTCGTCCGCGGTGATAAGTCGAGAAACACCGAGGGCAACGGTCTTGGGCTTGCAATCGTTGACGCCTACACACATGCGCTTGGCGGTGAATTTAAGATTGATATTGTGGGCGATACTTTTAGAACGGTTATTGCCATGAGTTCTGTTGAAAACGGTTAAAATATGGAAATAAATATATTGAAATGGAAATAAATATATTAAAAATTGGTTGACAAATGGATATAAAGTATCTATTCTATATATATAGAAAAAGGAAAGGCGGTGCTTTATATGACTATTGACGAGATGCGTGAGAAGAAGAAGGAGAAGGGGTACAGCTATGCACAGATAGCTGATTTGTCGGGTGTACCGTTAGGCACTGTACAGAAGATATTTTCGGGTGAGACGGAGAGTCCGCGCTATGATACCATGTCTGCGCTCGAGCAGCTTTTTACGGAGCCAACCGTATTGAGGGAGACTGCCACATATAAGTATGGAAGGAACGGCAGTTATACTCTTGACGATTATTATGCGCTTCCTGATGACCAGAGAGTCGAACTGATTGACGGATATTTTTATGATATGTCATCTCCGACCTTTGGGCATCAGTCCATAGGTGGGGAAATTTACCGTCAGATTGCCAACTTTATAATGGAGCATGGCGGGAGCTGCCGTCCATTCATTGCACCGGTGGACGTACAGTTAGATTGTGACAATAAGACTATGGTTCAGCCCGATGTAGGCATAGTGTGTGACCCTTCCAAGATTAAGAGATTTGGCATATATGGTGCTCCGGACTTCCTTGTGGAGGTGATTTCTCCTTCCACAAAGAAGAAGGACTATGCCCTCAAATTATCTAAATATATGGAAGCCGGAGTGCGCGAGTACTGGATATTGGATTTCAGACAGGAGAAGATTTTGGTTTATTTCTTCGAGAGTGATGTCTATCCGGTTATCTATGGATTCGACCAGCCTGTCCCGGTTAATATTTACGACGGCAAGCTCAAGATTGACTTTACGCATATTGCTAAGTGGCTTGAGGAGGGCATGGAATAGGGAACGGGCACCAAATCCGGGCTGCTATTCCTCTTTAAATTTAGCCCAGACTCTTCTTGTAATTAGTTCCCCAATCGTACATCGCATTGAGGATAGGGCGCATGGACTCGCCGGTTTCGCTGAGCGCATACTCCACGCGAGGCGGAACCTCCGGGTACACGGTTCTGGTGATTATGCCGTCGTCCTCCATGGAGCGCAGGCTGTCCGTCAGAACCTTCTGACTTATTCCCTCAAGATTTTTCTTCAGCTCGTTAAATCTCCACGGTCTTTCGAGCAGATTTCTCATAATGAGCAGTTTCCATTTGCTGCCGATAAGCTGTACTGTGGTCGCCACCGGACATTCAGGCAGTTCTTCCTTGGTCAACATTTCTAAATCATCTCCTTTTTGCTTGATTTTACTATTATACATCAAAATATAATGTAAGTTTCAAAAAGAGTGTAACATAAGAAAAAATATTTGTAAAGAGTCTGCAAAACTCTTTATATTTTAGTTTTAGCTGTTGTAATATGGTTATTGACAAGAAATATACAGCCTACAGCAGGAGGGCAATTTTTTTACAATGACTTGCGGATAAGTGGGTTGCATAGTATAATTTAAGAAAATACAGGGGGAGTAATTTATGGGAAAAGAAAAACAGAAATTAAACCCCGATATTGTCGTCAAAAATTATTGGCATAATAATGAACAGTTTGCAGATATTTTTAATGCAGTATTATTTGACGGTGAGCAGATGATAAAACCGGACGAATTGGAAGATATGGATACAGAGGAGTCATCGGTTTTGGAGCATAAGGAATATGCGGAGAGCATAGGTGCATCAAGGGATAATGTAAAAATAAGAAAGAAATCTACCACATATGATGTGGAGTTACTCATTCTTGGTATAGAAGGACAAGAGAGCATACATTATGCAATGCCAATGAGGGTGATGGGATATGATTATGGCACTTATAAAAAGCAATATGACGATAATGCTCAAAAATATAAAAATACAAAGGAAATTTCTAGAGACGAATATTTGTCCAAGATGAAGAAAACGGATAAATTTATTCCTGTTATTACCATAGTGATTTATTATGGTGAAAAGCCATGGGATGGGGCACTATCTTTGCATGGGATGCTGAATATACTCAAAGCCATGGAGCCGTTTATAAATGATTATAAAATGCATCTGATAGAAGCCAGAAAAAATAATTTAAAGCTACATAATATTAACAATCAGGACTTATTCAATCTCTTTGAAATTTTATTGGACAGAAGAGGAAGATTGAATGAAACCAGAGAAAAGGCGATAAAATATGCAAAAGAGCATGATGTGGAAAAAACAGTCATAATGACAGTTGCCGGAGCAGCGAATTGCAAAATGGATTATGATATGATTGCAAGGAAAGGGGATGCTGATATGTGTACGGTATTTGAGGAAACGAGAGCAGAAGGAAAAGTGGAAGGAGAAGCTAAGGGCATTATTGAGACCGACTATGAATTTGGGCTTTCCGAAGAAGATATTCTGACAAGACTTCAAAAGAAATTAAACATATCTTTGCAGAAAGCACAGGAATATATCTCCATGTTGGGGAAAGCGGCAATTTAGGGCGCAGATGTCCCCTCGGATTTTTGAGGGGACATTGTTATATGGAAAATTATTACTAAAGAGAGGGCTTAGGAATTGAAAAGATTATCGGGAACCATTGAAGAAAAGATAATTATGATGCTGAGAGAAGCCGGCTGGTATTCTGGGAGAAAGGTCAATATAGATGAAGTGACGGACTACTTTGGCAGGTTTGGGATTGAATTATCGGTGAAAGCTAAAGATTTTATTGCTGAGCATTACAAGATTAAAGAGTACTGGTATTTTGATAAAACTGGAACAAACGGAGGACATGATTTTGAATTTATTCTTTTCCCATATCCTAAATCCTACTGCACGGACGTAAAAGACTTTATGTATGACGACATGGCTGGCGAATTGGAGTCGGTGGAATATAAAGCCGTAAAAGCCTGCGACAAAAATATCTGTATGATAGGTCAAATCGGGTACTGCTATCCCGCAAGCGTGTGGATTGGGGAGAGCGGCAAATTATTTTGCACACACGAGTATGACGAAGAGGTTCTGATGTTTGATGATGTGATAGACCTGATTGAGCATGAGATTGCAGGGCATGAACCGGATACGGTGTTTATGGAAGGAGTGTAGCCGCTGGCAGGAGCAGAGCTTGAAACATCATAAAATAAAATTGTAGATTAAATTGTGATAAATTGTGGTATGTACCCTTTTTACCGGGCAGAACGGTAAGAAGGGTATTTTTATATAATAAAAGAATTCGTTGAAAATTCCTATTATATAAAAGCCCTCCGGGCAGGAACACACTGCGGCGAATTCATCAAAGCAGAATTCATTCTTGATTATAGGCTAGAGGGTCTAAACATGCTTTATAGCTTAAATTGTGTATAACACGTTATACACTTACAGTCCCGAAAACCCCCGGCAGTCACTTTTATGTGACTAACCCACAAAAAGGTGCGTACTTTTTTTATCCGCGCTTCATTGCTATTATAAAACTGCAACAGGGCGAAAGCCCAATAAATAATCTTATGTGGACGCGATATGCCAGAAAATGATGCGGAAATCATATATTGAAATTTCACATTATCTATTTATGGCAGGTCGCGGGGAAAGGAGAAAATTATGTCATTATCAAACATTTTCGAGTGGAGCAGGAAGGGCGGACAGCAGTCCGGCACAGCATGTGGAACAGCGTGCGGAGCAGCAGATAAGCCGGAGGAGAAACCGGCAGCCTGCGGAAGTGCATGCGGAGCGGCAGGAGAGCCGGAGAAGAAGCCTGCAGCATGTGGAAGTGCATGCGGAGCAGCAGGAGAGCCGGAGAAGAAGCCTGCAGCATGTGGATGTGCATGCGGAGCGGCAGATAAGCCTGAGGAAAAGCCGGCGGCATGCGGAACAGCGTGTGGGGCATCCGATAAGTAAAAGGCAGTAAGCGATAATTCACTCAGAATGGAGGATAAGATGAGTCAGTATAATCAGGGAAAGTCATACTTTTCGTTTCAGTGGCACATTAATGATGAGTGTGACCAGCGTTGCAAGCATTGTTATATTTTTTCATGTGAGGGTTGCAAGGAGCTAAAGAGCATGACGTGGAAGCAGATGCAGGAGGTCGTGGCTAATTGCGAGGACTTTTGCAGGGTTTACAACAGAATACCTTATTTTTACATTACGGGCGGCGACCCTATCCTTCATTCTGACTTCTGGAAATTGATGGTTTTGTTAAAAAGTAAGGGAATCCCGTTTACCATTATGGGAAATCCCTTCCATCTCGACGATGAAATATGCCGAATGTTGAAGGCGTGCGGCTGTGAAAAATATCAGATGTCGCTTGACGGAATGAGGGAAACGCACGACTGGTTCAGAAAGCCGGGCAGCTTTGATCTGACGATTGAGAAGATAGGCTGCCTGAATCGTGCGGGAATTAAGAGTGTTATTATGAGTACGGTGTCAAAGACAAATATGAATGAGATACCGGATATTATTGACGAGGTTGTGAAGACGAAGGTTAAGGTGTTTGCATTTTCGCGCTATGTGCCGACGGGCGGCGAGGTCGATACGAGCATGACACCGCAGGAGTACAGAAAACTTCTCGAAATCTGCGATGCGAAGTTCAGGGCATACGAGGCAGCGGGGTGCGAGACCTATTTTAATAGAAAAGACCACCTGTGGACTCTCTACGAGTATGAGACAGGTCAGTTCAGACTTCCGGGAAATGCAAAGGACGGAATGATTTACGGTGGCTGCAACTGTAGCAACTGTCACATAACCATATCGTCGAACGGCGATATCATGGCGTGCAGAAGAGTCACAAACAGCAAGGTGGCAAATGTTTTCGAGGATAGGCTGGCGGACGTGTGGATATGTCAGATGGAAAAATACAGAGATTATGATAAATTTGTAAAATGCAGCAAATGTGAGCTGCGGGCATGGTGCAGAGGCTGTCCTGCCGTTGCAAACGGAACGACGGGTGATTTTTACGGGGCGGATCCACAGTGCTGGAAAACGCGAAATGAGCTGACGGGGGAGGTCTTGTAAAATGGCACTTATGGACATTATCAAGGCGAGACATTCGATTAGAAAATATACGGATAAACAGATTAGCAGAGAGGATTTGAAAAAAATACTTGAGGCGGGGAGCCTTGCGCCAAATGCAGGCGGCGGTCAGCGCAGCATGATGGTCGCAGTGCATGATAAAGAACTTACGACACATATTGGAAAAATGAACATGGCACATTTTGACCGCACAAATCTGGCAGGAAACTATGTGTCGAAGGAGCAGCCGAGCACCATCGACGACCCGACAATAAAGAACGGTTTCTATGGCGCGCCGACGGTTGTGTGCGTATTTTGTCAGGACAATTTTCTGTTCAGGACGGCAGATGCCTTCTGCATTATGGAAAATATGGTTTTGCAGGCGACAGAGCTTGGAATTGCGTCGTGCATAGTCTCAAGAGGTTATGAGACCTTTAACTGCGAGGAGGGCAGACAGCTTATGAAAAAATGGGAGGTGCCGGAAGGGTACGCCTGTCAGGGCTTTGTAATTCTCGGGTACATAGATGGGGAGCAGCCGCATGGCAAGCCGAGAAAGCCGGGACGAATTAAGATAGTTGAAGGTTGAGAGAATTATATAGTGTTTTTGCTTAGAAAAGAGGTAGCTTATGGATTTAGCAACATGTCTTAAAAAAATGGAGCTGGTCGGTGTTCTTGCGTTTGCCACTGTGGACAGCGAGGGTGCGCCGCAGATTAGAAATATCAGTGCCATTCACTACGAGCCGGACGCACTGTATTTTTTCACCGCGCGGGGCAAAAATTTCTGCCGCGAGTTGATGGAAGATGGAAGAGTTCAGATTTTGTGCTATACTAAATATAAAGAGATGATAAGACTGTCGGGAAAAGCATACGCGGTGACAGACAGGGAACAGGAGAAATGGCGCGATAAGATTTTTGAGGAGCAGCCGTATCTTGCCAATGTCTATCCGGGAGATACAAGAAATATCGGGATAATTTTCTGCATTGATAAGGCGGAGGTCGAGTATTTCAACCTTGGCGTGAATCCTATTTTCAGGCATACATACCGCCTCGGCGGCGCGGAAGTTACAAAAAAGGGATATTTTATAACGGACGCGTGTATAGGCTGCGGGACCTGTAAGGCAAACTGCCCGCAGAGGTGTATAAGCGAGGGCATGCCGTATGTGATTAACCAAAATCATTGCCTGCACTGCGGGAACTGCTACGAGAACTGCCCGGTGGGGGCGGTTGAGAGAATGGGGTAAGGATTAGGGGTGTCAAAACATGCCGATTAAGCGGTGAGTGTATAATGTGTTATATTTATGCATATCGACTCCGTTGTTCAAAGCAAGTTATTGTAAGAAAGAAGGTGGTACTGCATGTTTTTAAAGAGAAAAATCGAAAATTCGTCGGGTTCTGCGAATGAGCCGGTTAGGCGTGCATTAAGCTACGAGGATAAAATAGATATCATAAAAGAAAAGTTAGAGCAGGCGGATGCCGTTGTGATAGGAGCGGGTGCGGGACTTTCGACGGCGGCGGGCTTTATCTACAGCGGTGAGCGTTTTGACAAATATTTTTCGGATTTCAGGGAGAAATATGGATTTTTAGATATGTATTCCGGCGGATTTTATGATTTTGACACATTGGAGGAGTACTGGGCGTACTGGAGCAGATATGTGTATGTAAATCGCTATACGAACCCGCCAAAGCAGCTGTATCAGAAGATTTTTGAGCTGGTAAAGGATAAAGATTATTTTGTGCTCACTACGAATGTTGACCACTGTTTTCAGAGGGCGGGCTTTGACAAGGAAAGACTTTTTTATACGCAGGGGGATTTCGGACTCTTTCAGTGCAGCAGACCGTGCCATAATAAAACCTATGATAACGAAGAAATTATAAAGAAAATGATATTGAGTCAGGGCTTTGAAATAGAAAATACAGAAAATGAAAATGCGGAAAAAGCCGGAAATAAAGACACGGTTCTTGTGAAGCCGCGGAATACGCAGATAAAGCTGACAGTACCGTCAGAGCTTGTTCCGAGGTGCCCGATATGCGGCAGACCTATGAGCATGAACCTTCGCGCTGACAACACATTTGTTCAGGACGACGGCTGGTACAGGGCTGCGGACAGGTATGAGAAATTCATGGAAAATCACAGGGGACAGAAGCTTTTGTTTCTTGAGTTAGGGGTCGGCTACAACACACCGGGTATAATAAAATATAATTTCTGGCAGTACGCAGCGAACTGGAAAAACGCGTTTTATGTGTGCGTGAACAAGGGCGAGGCGTATGTTCCGAATGACATTGCGGATAAGTCGGTTGGCGTAAATAATGATATAGCGGCGCTTGTCGATGATTTAACTACGGTACAGCGCGGCAGCAAAGAGGTGGATTGATAATTATACAGACGGGAATGAGGACTGACATTCCGGCATTTTATTCGGAGTGGCTTATAAACAGAATAAAGGAAGGGTATGTGCTTGTACGCAATCCCTACAATCAGAGTCAGGTGACGAAATACAGCTTGTTGCCTGATTTTGTCGATTTAATCGCCTTCTGTACAAAAAATCCCGCGCCGATGCTTGACCACATGGCTGTTTTAGAGCCCTACGGGCAGTACTGGTTTGTCACGATTACTCCGTATGGGAAGGATATCGAGCCGAATGTTCCGCAGAAGGAAAAGGTTATGGAGGATTTCAAGAGACTGTCGAATATTGTGGGTGTGGACAGTGTCGGCTGGCGCTATGACCCCATAATTGTTGATGAAAAACACACGGCGGACTGGCATATATCCGAATTTGCCAAGATGGCAGAAAACCTGTCCGGTTACACCAGAACCTGTGTTATAAGCTTTATCGACATATATAAAAAGGTAGAGAGAAATATGCCCGAAGCGCGGGCGGTATCGGAGAAAGACAGAATTAAAATCGGCAGGGCATTGATTGAGATAGCCAAAAAGTATTCCATGACAATAAGACCATGTGCCGAGGGGGACGAGCTGGCTGCCTACGGCGCGGATTGTTCGGGCTGTATGACAGTGAACACCTTCGAGACCGCGCTGCACGCCAATTTAGATGTGCCGAAGAGAAAAACAAACCAGAGGGATAACAAATGTGCCTGCCTGCTCGGAGTCGATATCGGGGCATATGACACCTGCGGTCATCTGTGCAGATACTGCTACGCCAATGCGGATATAGCCTTGGTTAAGGAAAATATGCGAAGGCATGACCCGAGGTCGCCGTTTCTGCTCGGAGGCAGCCTGCCCGGGGACGTTATCCATGAGGCGAAGCAGAGCAGTTGGATTGACGGGCAGATGAGGCTGGATATATTTTGACAAAATATTGAAAAATGCGATTTTGTGAAAGAATGGATTGCACAAAAAATGGAAAAATGAAGTTTTGTGAAAATATACCTTGCACAAAAATGTAAATATGCAATTTTATGCAAGATAAGCTTGCACAAAACAGAAAAAATATTAATTTGTGCAAGGATACATTGCATAAAATGATAAAAAATAGTAAAATATGAAAAAGGAGGTGCACAAAATGAGATTGAAACGAGAGACTTATCTTGAACAAATAAGACCTTATTACGAGTCAGATATTATCAAAGTTATTACCGGTGTAAGGAGAGCAGGAAAGTCAATTTTGCTTGATACAATAAAAGATGAGCTTGTTGATAATGGTATTTGTGATAATCATATAATCTATCTTAATCTTGAAGATTTGGATTATGATTATATTAAAGATGCCTCTGACCTGAACCGGGAAATCAAAAGCAGATTAAGTGATGATGGGAAATATTATATTTTTTTAGATGAAATTCAACATGTGAAAAACTTTGAAAAAGCGCTGGCGTCCTTCAGGGCTACACTTGATGTCTCTCTGTTTGTGACGGGAAGTATTTCCACGCTGCTTTCGGGGGAGCTTTCGACCTTGCTCACAGGTCGGACAGTTGAGTTTGAGGTGCTCCCGTTTTCGTTTTACGAGATGAAGCAGTACTATGAGATAAATAAAATGGATTGGAGCGATGAACTGTTTTCTAATTATCTTAAATGGGGAGGATTTCCGCTGCGCTTTGATTATAAAGATGACACGTCAGTGCACAGATATCTCTCTAATCTTTATGAGAGCATTGTAAATAGAGATATTGTGGGAAAGAGTAGAAGTGCAGATAAAAAGAATTTTATGGATATTTCCTTATATATTCTTGCAAATGCAGGAAAGGAATTGTCAATAGATAATATTGTCGAGGTTTTCAAAAAAAATAATAAAGAAATATCAAAAAGGACGGTTTACAATTATATTGACCGCATGAAGAAGGCATATCTGATTCACGGAGTCGGAAGATATAATATTGTAGGAAAAACAGCGCTCAGCAATCGTGAGAAACAGTACGCAGTTGACATGGGATTTAGAACGATAAACACCAATACAATTAATTTTGAGGATACTTTTTTTCTTGAAAACATTGTATATAACGAACTTGTAACAAGAGGTTTTACGGTGTTTGCAGGAAAAACCTATAAAGGGGAAATTGATTTTGTTGCAATTAAATGCGGAAAAAAATGT
>CAMEEX010000120.1 GCA_945915235.1 uncultured Clostridia bacterium
GGATTTCCAAGTCCTGCTATTATATACATATATTAATCCTCATTTCTCCTTCATTATAATTATATTTAAACCGACATCACCAGCCAATAAAATGAATCGCAATCGGCATTACAATAAGTCCTATCACCGTACCCGAAATTATCCCAAAAAGGACATCGGACGGAAAATGTACATACAGATAAATTCGCGAAAAGGCGATAAGCGATGCCCACACAAGCGCCGCAGCACCCCACCACGGGTTCATGTGAAAAATCACCACAACACACGCAAAGGACGACGCCGAATGTCCCGACGGCAATGATGAACCGAGAGGTCTCTTAATAAGTAAGTCCACCGTCTCATCAAGGTCACACGGTCTGTCCTTGGTAAAAAGTCCTTTTATAATAAAATTGGCAATAAAAGCAACAGCAGCAATAACGCATATGAGCACCATCGCCTGATGATGCATTTTCTTTACCAGATATAGGTATAGTGCCACAAACAGCCATATCATTCCACCGTTTCCGGACTTCGTTATCAAAATCATTACCTTATCCAGCCTGTCCGTCCGAAACTGCTGTATCCTTGCAATCATGCGGTCATCAATGCCTCGCCTGAGTTCCTTCTGTTTTTTTAATTCTTCCTCCCAGTTGAGCCCCTTGTAGTGTTCTCTGGTTTTTCTAAGCACGGACATATTAGTGCTCCTTCCCGTCATATAATACACAGACACCTAAATTTTAACACAATTTTATTCTTTTAACAAGAATAACGGAGATTCCCTTTTGCTGTCTTAGATGTATTTTCACACTTTTCCCTTGCAGTGCGCGCACTTATCATGTATAATATCCTAAAATTGCGTCATTTCATGCTGACGCGATTAATTATTTTAAATCAAAAGGAGTGATTTTTTTAATGGCCCCCGGGGACATAGTACAAATTTTTATTGTTATCATTTTATTGATGCTCTCTGCATTCTTCTCTTCAGCAGAGACTGCACTGACAACGGTGAACCGTGTCAGAATCAGAACGCTTGCCGACGATGGCAACAAAAAGGCGAAGAGAGTTCTTGACATCACGGACAACAAGACCAAGATGCTCTCCGCAATACTTATTGGCAACAACATCGTGAACCTATATGCATCATCTCTTATGACAACGCTTGCCGGAAGAGTGTTCGGTTCACAGTGGATAGCCGTTGCCACCGGTGTTCTCACATTTCTCATACTTATATTCGGTGAGATTTCACCAAAGACAGTCTCCACTCTCAAAGCAGAGAAGATTTCCCTCGCGTATGGTGGTGTTATCTCCTCGCTCATGTGGATACTCACACCGGTGATATTTATAGTGAACAAGATTTCCATGGTATTTCTTCTTATATTCGGCATCGACTCGAGGGAGAAAGGACAGTCCTTCACCGAAGATGAGCTTCGTACCATCGTCGATGTAAGCCATGAAGAAGGCGTGCTTGAGCATGAAGAGCATGAAATGATTAACAACGTATTTGATTTTGGCAATTCAAGGGCAAGAGATGTCATGATACAGCGAATTGACATGACCTGTGCCTCTATAGACAGCACTTACGACGAGATTATTGATATATTCCGCGCCGAGAAGTATACAAGACTTCCTATATATAAGGACTCAATTGACAATGTAATCGGAATTATCAATGTAAAAGACCTTCTTTTATACTCGCCGGGTGATGATTTCCATGTATCAGAGATTTTGCGCGAACCGTACTATACTTATGAGTTCAAAAAGACTTCCGAACTCATGGAGGAATTAAAAAAGACCTCTAACAATATAACAATCGTTCTCGACGAATACGGCTCAACCGTCGGTATGATTACCCTTGAGGATCTTCTTGAAGAGATCGTCGGTGAAATCCGCGATGAGTACGATGATGACGAGGAGGACTGCATCACCAAGATTAACGACAACGAGTACCAGCTAAACGGTATGACCAAGCTCGATGACCTAAACGAGCTTCTCGACACCGACTACGAGTCCGAGGACTACGACTCAGTTAGCGGTCTTGTGATAGATAAGCTCGAGCGCCTCCCTCACGACGGCGACGAAGTGCAGCTTGACCACGCACGCATCGTGGTAGACCACATTGAGAAAAACCGCATAGATAAGATGCATCTGTATATTACTCCTGCCGAGGACGATACCTCCGAGGCTGAGCAGAAATAGCAAAACATAATAAACAATAATTCCAGCCGTGGCACCGACCTATAATCTGTGCCGCGGCTTTTCCAACCATCGGCATAAATTCATTAAGCCTCTGTTTAATCTTTCAGTTTTCTTATGGATATTCCATAGACATTATATTATAATCATATTGAAGCATTTATCCGCCTCCATGCGGATTTGATTTCTATAAAACTGCGCCATTCGGCGTCTCATTATTTTCACAAGAAATTTTCGATGCTTCGTTTCACCCACATTGCAAAAGCCTATTGGCAACAGGCAGGCACTATGTTATATTGAGGAGGAGATATGAACAAACCTACAGAAAAATCAGACGGCGATGTCATGCAGAACAGGAAGCTTGACAAGCTCATCGACGAACTAACTTTGTTTGATGACGACCTTATGAGCCGTGTTTTTAACGGGAATATTGAAGCGACAGAGCTCGTCATTCGAATTATCCTTGTCAGAAATGTTAAGATTATCAGCGTCAAGGTGCAGACCGAATTAAAACCCTATTGAGTTAAAGGTCACAGCATCACCCTGGACGTGCACGCGATTGACGAGAACGGTGAACAGCTAAACATTGAAGTTCAAGGCAATTCAGAGGGAGCACACGTCAGACGAGCCCGCTACCACAGCAGCATGCTCGACTCAAGCATGCTAAAGAAAGGTCAGCCCTTCAGCCACTCAAAAATTCATATGTGATATTTATATACCGGCACGACAAATTCAAGAAAAATCTGCCTATATACCATATTGACCGGTATGTCGGCGAAACAGCGGAATTATTCGGCTACGGTTCACATATCATATATGTCAATGGCAGCTACAAAGGCGACAACGACATCGGACGATTAATCAACGATTTTCATCAACCTAATCCGGATAACATGCACTATGCTGTTCTCGCGGATAGTGTTAAACATTTCAAAGAAACTCAGAAAGGACGCGGTAATATGTGTGAAGCAGTGGAAAACTATGCAAAAGAATATGCAAAAGAATATGCAAAAGAGTATGCAAAAGAGTATGGCGAAAAGATGCGAAAAAAAGGCACAAAAACCGGTGCCATCAACGCCAACCTGTCCGCTGTCAGGAACCTTATGCAGAACATGCAGCTCCCTTTAGACCAGGCACTTAATGCACTTGGTATTCAGGGCAGGGACAGAGCTCTTATTTTAAAGAAATTGCAGAAATAATACACATCAAGGGGTTGCATCATTCATATGCAGCCCCTTATTATTGTCACAAATCAATAGACAACAAAAACAGCTCCGCACATAACCACTTTAAATGGTATGTATGGAGCCGTTTTTTTATCTAATTACAGGCTTTCGCTTGTCTTAGTTCTTCTTTATGATATTCTTACGCTTATCAACTACCACGAATGCGGCTGCTGCAAGTGCAATAACCATAAGGATAACTAACATCGGAATCATTGCTCCGGCTCTGTCGCCTGTGTCAGTTTCCCCAGCCTCAGCTCTTGCTGCCGTGCTCTCTGTCTGCTGTGTAGTCTCGCTGTTAGCTGTTGTAACTTCAGTAGCAGGCTGCTCGGTTGCCGGCTGTGTAGTAGGTGCCTCAGTTGTAGGTGCTTCAGTGGTTGGCTGCTCATTGTTATCTACAGCCTTCCAGCCGATTACAAACGGTGATGTGCTTGTAATGTGAATCTTAAGACCTGCATCTGTCTTCTCAGGCTTGAAGTACTCCATTGTACCTGCCTTGTCACCTGATACGATGAGATGTCCGATTACGAACTCAAAGCCGTCCTTTGCAGTGTTCTCAGGATATGGAATAACCGCATCAACTCCTGCCTTTAACTCGTCCTCGCTTGCCTTTGTCCACTCACCATTGCTGCGCTTAATCTTTACAACAAAATCAATAACAGTCGTATTCTTAGTATCAACGTTTGGAAGAATCTTGCTAGCGCCATCATTCTCTGTAATCATCTTCTCGAGATACTTTACAACTTCTTCAACAGTCTTTAAGTTAAGCTTTTCCTTAACTGTATCAGGAATGACATCGTCTGTGAGTTCTCCAACCTCACCCTTGAACTCAACTTTCTCACTCGGTGCCTCTGTAGGTGTTTCTGTTGTAGGCTCCTCACTTGGTGTCTCTGTAGGTGCCTGTGTCGGCTCCTCGCTTGGTGTCTCTGTTGGTGCCTGTGTCGGCTCCTCTGTTGTTGGTTCCTCTGTTGTAGGCTCTTCTGTCGTTGGTTCCTCTGTTGTAGGCTCCTCTGTCGTTGGCTCCTCTGTTGAAGGCTCCTCCGGTTCGTCCTTATCATCAACACTTACCGTTCTTACGATTACCGCACATGTTCTTGAAAGGCTTCCGACGAACTGGATATCAATGTATCCTTCTGTTACAACTGCTTCAATCTCACCGACTGCATATGTAGCCTTACCGTTTGATACGCTGATACTCTCGTTCTGAACCTTCGCCTCAATCTTACTGTTTCCTAAACCACATCCGCCTACGAGTTCTACGATATACTTACCGTTAGGTACGTCGACTCTGAATGTGTTTCCATCAGGCATGATGTAATCCCTGTAAACATTGTCAGGAAGCTGTGTTCCCGGCTTGTAAGCGCCCTCATCACGACCCTGATTTGTCTGTTTTCCGTCTAAGAAACCATAGCCCTTATCCTTGCTGTATGCACTTCCAAGCTCCTCTAAGCTCTTAGTTCCGTTCTTTACATTACCAAGAACTCCAATCCAGCCGTCCTCAACAGCAGAACCCTCTATACCGAAGTCAAATCTCTTGGCAACAGGGTAATCAACCGTGAGTTCTAATTCTGCAGTTCCGTCAAAGCCTTCAACTGTTCCTGTAAGCTTTGTCGTTCCGAGCACAGTCACATCAACAGGTGTTGTCTTATCCCACTCAGCACTTACATAAGATGCTGTTCCATCAGCCCATACTGCATATACGTTGTTAGGAAGTGTGTACTCTGTCTCATTGAGGTAAATCTCCCAATATCTTGTGTAGAGAGATACAATGTAGTTGGCAACAACCTTAACTGTAATTGTAATCTCACCAACTGCAAGATCTGATGTTCCCTTGAGGACATACTCACCAACAGTATTTACATCGAGCATGCTTGTATCCCAAGTAACTGTTCCGGCTATAGTCTGTCCATTTAAGAATGTAGCTGTAAGCTTAGTTGGAAGTGTTGGTTCATTTCCCACTATAACGGTAATATCCTCATACTTAGCGTATCCTGTAGATACATTAGGAACAACCTTTACCGTCTTTTCAATAGGTGTATCCCAACCTGCAACAGTACCAATTACCTTGTACTCACCAGGTGTCTTGATGTCAACATTAGTTACATCCCACTTAACATTTGCAACTGTCTTGTTGTTATTGGTATCAGTTACACTAAGCTGTGCAGGAAGTAAATCTGCAAGTTTCTGTCCCTCCGCCAATACCTGATCCTGAACCAACTCAGGAAGTGAGAACTCATCAATCGATGCAATATCAACTAATGTATGAAGCTCAAGCTCTCTTGACATGAATGATGTCTTGCCGTCAACAACCGCTGCAATCTTATATCTGTAAGTTGTGTCAGGCTTAACTGTCTTGTCTACATATGAGTAGTACTTAACTGTATCCTCCTCTGTGCTCTCGGATGCTGCCACTGTTCTCACATTGTTGAGCGAGATTGTAAGCTCCTCCTCAGCGCTCTGAGCCTCCATTGCCTGCTCATCTGATGGCTGGCTCTCCTCAGCGGCCTCAGTGTCTGTTGAAGCTGTATCAGTTGAGGTGTTGTTCTTGAGCCACTCATCATAGTTGACGTCCTTAATCTCAAGACCTGTGAAATAAAGTGAAAGCATCTTGCTCTTGCTTGACTGATTTACAATATTGAGAACTCCATCAGTAACTTCCACTTCTGCTGTAAGAGATGTAAACTGCTTGTCACTGTTTCCTCTTCTTACATCACCAAGTACGACGCCCTCTGCTGTTATCTTATTGTATACATATCCTGAACCATTATAGATGTAATATGTTACATTGTACTTTCCATTCGGAACCTTAACATCAAACTCCATTGGATTTGTTGCATCCCAACCAAGTACACAATCGTCAGCAACTGCTGCAAGGCTCTCAGCATTTGAAGTATACTTCTTCTCGGAGCCTGCTGCCGCAAGACCATCTCCAAATACAAATCCGTAGCCCTTCTCATCGCTATACTTGTCGGCTGCTAATACCTGTGTCCAACCATCCTCTACAGCTCCTGCACCAAAGTCAAATCTTAAATATGCAGGTGTCTGCTCTGTGCCGCTTGAGCTCTCAGACTCGCTTGTGCTCTCACTCGTAGGCTCTGTCTCACTTGTTGGCTCTGTCTCACTTGCGCTCTCACTCGTTGGCTCTGTCTCACTTGTGCTCTCGCTCGTAGACTCTGTCTCACTTGTGCTCTCGCTTGTCGACTCTGTCTCACTTGCACTTTCGCTCGTAGGCTCTGTCTCACTTGCGCTCTCGCTCGTTGGCTCTGTCTCACTTGCGCTTTCACTCGTTGACTCTGTCTCGCTTGCTGACTCTGTCTCGCTTGGTGTCTCAGGCTCTTCCGGCTCATCTGTTGATGGGAAATACTTATTCATCCACTCATCATAATTAGAAGCCTTAATCTCAAGACCACTAAGTACAACTGCTCCTGTATAGCTTGGGTCAAGGGTTATCTTAATATCTAACACTCCGTCCTTAACTTCCACAGTTGTCTTTGTCACATTTGCTGCGTTCTTATTTGCATATCTTGCAGCATTATTATCCATATCCTCTACATATATAAGGTTCTTTGCTGTTCCCGATACATGTGATGTTAATACTGTTACATCGTATGTTCCATTTGGTACATCTGCCTTGAATACTACATCTGAGTTCCAACCCATTGCACAGTCATCAAACAATGATGCATAGCTTGAATCATACTCATCTGTAAATGTTGTTGTACCTCCAGCATAATATCTAAATGTTATTCCCTTCAATGACTCTGCCGTAAGTCCATATCCGGTTGTACTATCTTCATATGATGGTGAATTAGATGCTATCTCTGTATAACCGTCCATCAATGGTCCTACCTTTGATGAATTCTTTCCATCTACTCCACCAAAATCGAACTTCAAATACTTAGGCATATTATTTTCTAACCATGCCTTATATAACTCATCATAGTTAGACGCCTTAATCTCAAGACCACTAAGTACAACTGCTCCTGTATAGCTTGGGTCAAGGGTTATCTTAATATCTAACACTCCGTCCTTAACTTCCACAGTTGTCTTTGTCACATTTGCTGCGTTCTTATTTGCATATCTTGCAGCATTATTATCCATATCCTCTACATATATAAGGTTCTTTGCTGTTCCCGATACATGTGATGTTAATACTGTTACATCGTATGTTCCATTTGGTACATCTGCCTTGAATACTACATCTGAGTTCCAACCCATTGCACAGTCATCAAATAATGATGCATAGCTTGAATCATATTCGTCTGTAAATGTTGTTGTACCTCCCTCATAGTATCTGAATGTTATTCCCTTTAACGAATCCGCTGTAAGTCCATAGCCTGTTGTGCTGTCCTCATATGATGGTGAAGCTGATGTTATCTCCGTATAACCATCCATCAATGGTCCTACCTTTGATGAATTCTTCCCATCTACTCCGCCAAAGTCGAACTTCAGCCATACAGGCGGCTCTGTTGTATCCGGCTCGTCCGGCTCCTCCGGCTCTTCGTCCTTATCAGGAACATACTCTACGAGCTCGTCCTTGGAGATAGTGTCGATTAACTCGAACTCGCCATCGCCCTCAGCTCTGTAAATCTGGTATCCTGTCACTTCGTGTCCGTATTTGCCGTCGCTTGCCTCTGTGAAAGCAATCTCAGCGCTGTTCTTTGTAAGCTGGCCTACCATAAGCTGTGAGGTGATAAGACCCTCAGAAAGAAGGTAGCTTAAGTTAGCCGGCTGATTGTAACCAACGTTCTCCCAGGCAACACCCTCTCTGTAAGCGAGGTTCTCAAGGAGACATGGTACAACATAATCTGTCTGAATTGTTGTCGTGTAAACACGAACCTTGTTCTTGTCTGCTGCACAACGTGCAATAATCTCTTCTCTCCAGTCTCCAAGGAAGTCTGCGATAATGCCAACATTACCCTTTGTTCCGTTGCTTGACCAGATTTCTGTTGACGAAAGAAGCTCTACCTGCTCCTCCTTCTCATAATCCCACTTATAGAGCTTAACTCCGATAGGAGCATAAGCATCTTTATTGAATGAATGATCCTGAATCTCACTTAACAGGTCTCCATCCCAGAAAATAGATGCATTAGAAGCAGGAGTCTTGTCAGCAAGCTTTATGAGTGCTCCAAGCTTTGACTGAGTTGAATAAACTTCTCCGTCTGTAGAATCCCATGAAGGCTCGTCATTTCCCTCATATGTAGGACTCGCTATTGACCACCACTCAGCGCCTGCTGATGTAGGGTCGATATCTGCCGCAACACCACGTCCTGTATCCTTACCTGTCCAGTAACCCATGAGGATTTCGCCTGTCTCAGCGTCATGGATTTCTACATGGTATGTCGCATCGTCATGCTCGTGAACGTCCATTACCTCAAGTCCGTCATTCCACTCAACCCAGTCTGATACATGCATTGCATCACCATGTCCAAGACCTGTTGAATACTTAACCGTACCATCATGGTCAACTGTAAGCGAACCATAGATAATCTCATCCTTGCCGTCGTTGTCAACGTCATTTACACTGAGACCATGGTTACCCTGTGCCTCATACTCTGAACCTGCCTCGTTGGTGTCGAACGCCCAGTAAACGTCAAGCTTTCCCTCGTCGTTTACATAGTAAGCTGTAAGGCATGTTCTTGTGTAATAACCTCTTGTAAATACTGCGTATGGCTTCTCGCCATCAAGATAAGCTGTTGCAGACAAAAATCTGTCAACACGATTACCGTAAGCATCGCCCCATGCACCTACATTTCCTCTTGCAGGAACGAAGTCTGTTGTGTCGAGAATGCTTCCGTCCTCACCGTTGAACATTGTGAAGTACTCAGGTCCGTCAAGAACATATCCTGAAGCGTTACGGTAATCATTCTTTTCACTGATTTTCTCTGTAGGAAGTGAGCTTGAAGGAACGTCAATGTACTCTACCTCGGCAAGTGTGTCAGCTGTGCCGTCTGTAGGTCTTAATACTGTTGTTCCCGGTGCTGTCTTAACTGCTATCTCTGCCTTGCCATCACCATCGTAGTCCCATACCTGGAACTGTGTATAGTGGGCACCTGAACGGATATTTATACCCATATCAATTCTGTAGAGAAGTGTCGTCTCTCCTGTTGCCCAGTTTACATCATATGCATCGAGGAATGTCTTTCCTGTAAATCCATATCCGGAGTTATCCTTTGCGTTGCTTGGATACCACTTAACGATAAGCTCAACAACTCCGTCGCCGTCAAGGTCGCCGAGTGACATATCGTTAG
>CAMEEX010000121.1 GCA_945915235.1 uncultured Clostridia bacterium
TTATCGCATATATTGGCATGGTTGAAAAACCGTAATGTTATTCATCGCATACTATTTTTATAAGTGGAGTATTTGTTGGCAATTATCTAATGACTGAAATAAATGTTAAAGGAGATGATTATAATATGGTAGGCGGAGGTTTATTTTTAGATGAAAAATTAACAAGAGAGGAGCAAGATGAATTATATAATGAAAGTGTAGTATGTCTCAATCGTATATGTGTAACTGATGATAAAGAGGAGGTTTTAACAATGTTAGCATCGTTGCAGATTAAGGCAATGCTTTTGGGAAAAAATACATTTATGCGAATAGATGAAAAACAAAATAAGTAAATAAAAATCCCCGGTAGGTTTCTACCGGGGATAAAATAAAAGAAAGCGCGAGACGGGAATCGAACCCGCGACCCCCTCCTTGGCAAGGAGGTGCTCCACCGCTGAGCCACTCGCGCATTGTACTTTGTAAGATATTGCTCTCACAAGGACATTAAGTATAATACTATATGTCCCTGTGAAAGTCAATACCTAAATTAAAAATTTTTTATATTTTTTAAACTTCACGAATTATTTTAACTATTAGCATAATTAACCGCCTGTGAAACGCTGCTTATGCCATAGCATCATAACGCCGCCATTATGCCAATAATGTCTCCATCTCATCGAGAAGTCCCTCGAATACCTCGAGTCCTGTCTTGATTGCGTCCGGCTTAGACATGTCCACTCCGGCAATCTTTAAAAGCTCGATTGGGTAATCGGAGCCGCCGCTTGATAAGAACTTCATGTAACGGTCAACCGCAGGCTGTCCTTCCTTTCTTATTTTGGAAGCTATAG
The DNA here is from genome assembly GCA_945915235.1 of uncultured Clostridia bacterium. Lineage (GTDB taxonomy): Bacteria > Bacillota > Clostridia > Lachnospirales > Lachnospiraceae > CAG-882. The sequence continues at coordinate 828 of CAMEEX010000121.1, forward strand.
CCACTGCTGCCGAGAAGCCTGTTGCATACTGGTATACATAGAATGGTGTGTAGAAGTGAGGAATCCTTGCCCACTCTACCTCGATATCCCTGTCAACCACCATGTCAGGTCCAAAGTACTGCTTGTTGAGCTCGTAGTACATCTCGTTGAGTGACTTAGCCGTGAGACTCTTGCCCTGCTCTGCCATCTCGTGTGCCTTCTTCTCGAACTCGGCAAACATTGTCTGGCGGTATACTGTTCCCTTGAAACTGTCAAGGAAATGATTTATGAGATAAGCCTTCTCGTTCTTGTCCTTAGCATTCTCAATAAGGTAGAAATTGAGAAGCGCCTCGTTGCAGGTTGATGCTACCTCGGCAACGAAAATTCTGTAAGCTGCATACACAGCCGGCTGAGCCGAGTCCGACTTGTAGCTATGAAGCGCATGACCCATCTCATGTGCAAGTGTGAACATGGAGTCTAGGTTGTCCTGATGGTTTAAAAGAACATAAGGGTGAACGCCGTTTGGTCCCCAGGAATAAGCTCCGCTTCTCTTTCCCTCGTTCTCGTACACATCAATCCAGCCGCCCTTAAAGCCCTCATCGAGGAGCGCTATGTAATCCTTTCCGAGAGGAGCAACGCCCTTCTTTACTATCTCCTTTGCCTCCTCAAAGGAAATATGCATATCAAAATCCTTCACCATAGGGGTGTAAACGTCATACATATGGAGCTCGTCAACACCGAGAGCCTTCTTGCGAAGTTTCACATAGCGGTGCATGAGCGGAAGTCCCTCATGTATCGTGTCGATGAGATTGTCATATACGGAGAGAGGAATATTTCCGTCAAAAAGGTAGGACTCAATGCTTGAATTATACTTTCTGACCTTTGCGGAAAAAATGTCACCCTTTACAAGAGTCTCATAGTTTGCGGCGATGGTGTTCTCAAAATTCTTGAACGCACCGTGCATAGCATGGAAAGCGTCCTCGCGCACTCTTCTGTCATTGCTTCTTATGAAAATTCCGTAGCGGCCGTGTGTAACCGTTGCCTCATCACCGTTCTCGTCCTTGATTGTTCCAAGCTTGACGTCAGCGTTGTTGAACATTCCGAACACCTTCTTAGGACCGCCGAGAACATCGCCCGCTGAAGCCATGACAGCCTCCATGTCAAGTGAGAGGACATGCGGCTTCTTTCTTGAGATGTACTCCCACTTCTTAGCGTAGAGCTTGAGCTCCTCGCACTCCGCCATGTACTTATCAACAACAGCGTCATCTATTGTGAGCATCTCAGGGCTGACAAAAGATGTCATCTCGCCCGATTTTACCATGAGGTTCTCCGCCTCGCCCGATAATGCCTGCGACTCCGCATTGGCTGTATCCTGGTCATAGAGCTGATGTGCATAGCAGTAGATACGGTCGAGTAAGAGCATCAGCTTGTCCTCAAGCTGAAATACTGCAAGCATGTTCGCGCTGCTCTCACCTATTCTTCCCTTGTAGCTCTCTATCTCCTCAGCCACCTTGACTGCCTTTGCATAGTCCTCTCTCCATGCAGCCGTATCCGGGTAAATATCCTCAAGTCTCCATGTATATTTCTTATCCACTTCGCTTCTTTTTAAAACCTTATTTGCCATTGCGCCCTCCTAAAATTTGAATTATAATTACAGCACTATGGTTTAAGCTCCAATAGCCGTTTTTCATCACATTAATGCTTTTGCGCTTTAAACCCACCTCACTAATATACATTAATTTCCCAATAAAAACAAGACCTGCCGCAATCCGGCTGATTGGAGACATATATGCAAAACACCGGCACAATATCCTTAAACGACATAGACCTTTTTATAAAAAAATGCTCACAGACAGCAACCGGCGGCTACGAGCCGTATATCTGCTATGATTGCGAGCCCGAAGTCACACAATCCCGGCGTCCGGTTCCGATGCTTGAAAACACGGGAATTGAGCTTTTTGAGGACAGCAGCACTCCGGCGCTGTATATTGCAGAGCGTACCCACGGCATTATCGGCTGCTGCACCGATTTCATCTACACTGACCACAACGGCATGCCTGCACACGAGCTGTCCGTGCTCGTAGCTCCTGAATACAGAAGGCACGGACTTGGACGTATGCTGGTGATGCAGATGATGTTGATTATTGAGGAAAATACCTTCAGCCCACACATTCTTCTAACCGGAAGCAACGAACATTTTGCCGAGAGCTGCGGCTTTTCCTACTCGCACAGCGAGCACTATATGACGAGGAAACCACACAAACAATTCGACGGCAGCCACACCTCGGCTCATTACAAAGACATCGGGCAAAACACCGACACAGTGGACTGTCAATCCAACCCACACCAATGCGTCATCACCATAACCCGAACCGCCCACAAAGCGCCCGGGCATCACACCTACAGACTTTTCTGTGATGACAGCAGCGCCGCGAAATGTACAGTCTTTGAGTGCAGTGACTATGTGAATATTGCCAATGTCTACACCAACAAGAAATACCGCGGGCGCAGATTTGCCGGGCAGCTTATAAGCGCTGTAGCCGCCGATTTTCCACAAAAAAAGCTGCTTCTGCAGGTGTCGGGCAGCAACACCGCCGCCATACACGCTTACACAGAAGCAGGCTTTACATTTCTTAAAACATTTGACTACTACATGCTTGATTACTGCAGATTAGTATACCCCATCAGATACTCGTCAACCTCCTTCGCCGCGTCGCGCCCCTCACGGATCGCCCACACGACAAGTGACTGTCCTCTGTGCATGTCGCCCGCGGTGAACACCTTGTCGACGTTGGTCGCGTGCTTTCCCGGCGCGGTGTCGACATTCGTTCTCGCATTGAGCGTCACGCCAAAGGCATCTGACACATACTTCTGGCAGCCGAGAAAGCCCGCTGCGATGAGCACAAGGTCTGCCTCTAGCTCGAACTCGCTTCCGGCAACCTCCGCCATCATCATGCGCCCTGTCTTTTCGTCCTTCTTGGACTCAAGTTTCACACACTTTACCTTGCAGAGCTTACCGTTTTTGTCCTTTATGAACTCCTTGACAGTTGTCTGGTAGAGTCTCGGGTCTTTTCCGAATACAGCTATAGCTTCCTCCTGACCGTAGTCTGTCTTGCAGACTCTCGGCCACTGCGGCCATGGATTGTTCTCGGCGCGCGTGTCAGGGAGCTTTGGCATCATCTCGAGCTGTACAACCGATGCACAGCCAAGACGGATCGAGGTTCCCACGCAGTCATTTCCCGTGTCACCGCCTCCGATGACAACGACCTTCTTGCCCTTCGCGTCAATGTACTTCTTGTCGGCGAAGTTGGAGTCAAGCAAGCTCTTTGTGACCGAGGTGAGGTAATCTACGGCAAAATATATTCCCTGTGCGTCCCTGCCCGGAGCCTTTATATCCCTCGGATTTGCGGCGCCGCAGCATAGCACGACCGCATCGTAATCCTTTAATATTTTAGAAGCTCTCGGATTTTCGCCCACATTTGCGTTGGTGACGAACTCAATTCCGTCTGCCTTCATAATGTCAATTCTTCTGTCGATGATGTGCTTTTCAAGCTTCATGTTCGGTATGCCGTAGCGCAGGAGTCCTCCGACCCTGTCAGCGCGCTCGTACACCGTAACCTTATGTCCTCTCTTATTCAGAAGGTCGGCAGTTGCAAGTCCCGAAGGGCCTGAGCCGATGACAGCCACCTTCTTGCCCGTCCTTACCTTTGGCGGGTTAGGTGCTACATAGCCCTGCTCAAAAGCATTCTCTATGATGGTCTTTTCGTTCTCCTTCGTCGTAACAGGCGAACCGTTGAGTCCGCAGGTACAGGCAGCCTCACACAGAGCCGGGCACACCCTCGAGGTAAACTCAGGGAAATTGCTCGTCTTTGCAAGTCTGTTGTAGGCTCTCTGGAGATTTCCGCTGTAGAGAAGGTCATTCCATTCAGGTATGAGGTTGTTGAGAGGGCAGCCCGAAACCATGCCCTTCAGCACCTTTCCCGACTGGCAGAACGGAACACCGCAGTCCATACAGCGCGCCGCCTGCTGCCTCTGCTCCTCTATCGTGAGCGGAGTGTGAAACTCATTGAAATTCTTTATTCTGTTCTTTGGCTTGACAGCCTCGCTGTCAACTCTCTCATAATCTAAAAATCCTGTCGGCTTTCCCATGAATTTCCCTCCTTACTTCGCTGCTTTGTTTGCATAGAATGCTTCAATCTGCGCCTGCTCACTTGAAAGACCCTTCTCTTCCATCTGAACAATCTTCTGCATCATTCTCTTGTAGTCATGCGGCACAATCTTCTTGAACTTAGGAAGATAATCTCCGAAGTTGTCGAGTATCTGCTTGCCCTTCACGGAGTTGGTGTATGCCACATGCTGCTGTATCATTTCCTTGAGTTCTAAGACATCGTACTTGTCCGTCACTTCCTCGGTCGATACGAGCTCCTTGTTCATCTTCTTGTAGAGGCTGCTGTCCTCGTCGAGCACATAGGCTATACCGCCGCTCATGCCCGCCGCGAAGTTCTTTCCGGTCTTGCCGAGCACTACGACACGTCCGCCCGTCATGTACTCACAGCCGTGGTCGCCGACTCCCTCGACAACCGCCTTTGCGCCTGAGTTGCGGACACAGAAACGCTCGCCTGCGACACCGTTTATATAAGCCTCACCGCTTGTTGCACCGTAGAGTGCGACATTTCCGATGATAATATTTTCGTCCTGCTTGAAAGCCGAGCCCGTCGGCGGATATACCACCAGCTTGCCGCCCGAGAGACCCTTGCCGAAGTAGTCGTTGCTGTCACCCTCGAGGCACATTGTAAGTCCCTTCGGAATAAATGCGCCGAAGCTCTGTCCGCCCGCGCCGTGGCACATGATCGTGAAGGTGTCCTCGGCGAGCGTGTCGTCATACAGCCTTGTAATCTCCGAACCAAACATCGTGCCGAAAGAACGGTCAGTGTTCTTTACATCTATCTCAAGGCTTCTCTTCTGCTTCTTCTCAAGGGCAGGTCCGAGCTTCTTTAAGAGCACCTTCTCGTCGAGTGTCTTTTCAAGCTCGAAGTTGAACACGTTCTTGTGGAGATAGTCAATCTTCTCCTTGCCCGCATAAGGGTTGTCCAAGATTACGGAAAGGTCAATCTTTCCCTTTTTCTCCCCGTTTCCGTCCTTAGCCTGGAAGAGCATGTCGGTTCTTCCTACCATCTCATCTATGGTTCTGAAGCCAAGCTTTGCCATGTACTCGCGAAGCTCCTGTGCGACAAATCTCATAAAATTCATCACATACTCAGGCTTTCCGGTAAATCTCTTTCTAAGCTCAGGGTTCTGTGTAGCAACTCCGACCGGACAGGTATCAAGGTTACATACCCTCATCATCACACAGCCGAGAGTTACAAGCGGTGCCGTCGCAAAACCGAACTCCTCAGCTCCGAGTAAACATGCAATCGCCACGTCACGGCCTGTCATAAGCTTTCCGTCGGTCTCGACAACGACCTTGTTTCTAAGTCCGTTCATTATAAGTGTCTGGTGAGCCTCTGCAAGTCCGAGCTCCCAAGGAAGTCCTGCATTGTGTATTGAGCTTCTAGGTGCCGCACCTGTTCCTCCGTCATAGCCCGACACTAAGATAACCTGTGCGCCCGCCTTGGCAACACCTGCCGCAACGGTTCCGACTCCTGCCTCGGACACGAGCTTTACGGATATTCTCGCCTTCTTGTTGGCATTCTTAAGGTCATATATAAGCTGTGCCAGATCCTCGATGGAGTAGATATCGTGATGAGGTGGCGGCGAGATAAGCCCTACACCAGGGGTTGAGTGTCTGGTCTTGGCAATCCAAGGATAGACCTTTCCTCCCGGAAGATGTCCGCCCTCGCCCGGCTTTGCTCCCTGTGCCATCTTAATCTGGATTTCGTCGGCGCTCACAAGATATCTCGAGGTAACTCCGAAACGACCCGATGCCACCTGCTTGATTGCGGAGCAGCGGTTGAGCCCGTCAGGACCTATCGTGAGTCTCTCGATATCCTCGCCGCCCTCGCCCGAGTTGGATTTTCCATGGAGCGTGTTCATGGCAATCGCCATCGCTTCATGTGCCTCCTGCGAGATGGAGCCGTAAGACATCGCACCCGTCTTAAAACGCTTCACAATAGAGTCAACGCTCTCGACCTCGTCGATAGGCACTCCGCTCTCCGGATATTTGAAATCCATGAGTCCTCTGAGGTTGACAGGCTCAAGCTCCTCATTTATGAGCTTGGAGTACTCCTTAAAGGTAGCGTAGTCACCGTTTCTTGTGGCAAGCTGGAGAAGATGTATAGTCTGCGGATTGTAGAGGTGCTCCTCCTTGCCGCTTCTGAACTTGTGGCTTCCCGCACTGTCAAAAGTCGTGTCCGTCTGGAGTCCCAGTGGATCGTAGGCGCGGTCATGGTTTGCATTGATATCATTCTCGATATCCTTTAACGTGATTCCACCCACACGGCTTACCGTATTTGTGAAATATTTGTCCATGACGCTCTTGTCGATACCGATTGCCTCGAAAATCTTAGAGCCCTGGTAGGACTGTATCGTGGAAATACCCATCTTGGAAGCAATCTTTACGATACCGCCGAGCACTGCCTTGTTGTAGTCATCGACTGCCGCATAGTAGTCCTTGTCAAGCATTCCGAGGTCTATGAGCTCCCTTATACTGTCAAGCGCAAGATAAGGGTTTACCGCACTCGCGCCGAAGCCTAAGAGTGTCGCAAAATGGTGAACCTCCCTCGGCTCGCCTGACTCGAGAATAACGGATACCTTCGTTCTCTTCTTGGTTCTTACGAGGTAGTCCTGCATAGCGGACACAGCAAGAAGTGACGGTATTGCGACATGGTTCTCGTCGACACCCCTGTCGGAGAGAATGAAGATGTTCACGCCCTCGCGGTAATGTCTGTCAGCCTCCACGAAGAGACGGTCAATAGCCTTCTCCATGGACGTATTTTTGTAATATATAATAGGAAGAACAGCAACCTTGAAGCCCTCCTGGTTCATGTTCTTAATCTTTAACAAATCCGTGTTGGTGAGTATCGGATTGTTCACCCTGAGCACCTGACAGTTTTTCGCCGTCTCCTCAAGGATATTTCCGTCAGCTCCAAGGTACATTGTCGTAGAGGTGACAATCTTCTCCCTGAGCGCATCGATAGGCGGGTTCGTAACCTGTGCAAAGAGCTGTTTGAAATAGTTAAACAACGGAACCGTCTTGGTCGACAGCGCCGCAAGCGGTGTGTCCGCACCCATCGCAGCTATCGGCTCCGCTCCGCCGAGCGCCATAGGAAGTATCGAGGTTCTGAAATCCTCGTAGGTGTAGCCGAAAGCCTTCTGTAACTTCGCGCGCTCCTCCTTGGAGTACTCCTCAACCCTCTGGTTAGGAATTTTCAAATCCTTCAACATAACGAGATTGCTGTCGAGCCACTCGCCGTAAGGACGCTTGGAGGCATATTTTTCCTTGAGCTCATCGTCGTCTACGACCTCTCCCTTGACCGTGTCGACAAGGAGCATCTTGCCCGGTCTGAGTCTCTCCTTCACCTTGATATTTGATGTCGGAATGTCGAGAACTCCGACCTCTGAGGAGAGGATAAGCTGGTCGTCATTGGTTATATAGTAACGCGATGGTCTGAGTCCGTTTCTGTCGAGCACCGCTCCCATTATATCTCCGTCCGAGAAGAGAATGGATGCAGGTCCGTCCCACGGCTCCATCATAGTCGCATGGTACTCATAGAAATCCTTCTTCTTCTGGCTCATGCTGTGGTTGTTCATCCACGGCTCGGGAATGAGTATCATAACCGCGAGAGGAAGCTCAAGACCGCTCATCATAAGGAACTCGAGCGTGTTGTCGAGCATCGCCGAGTCAGATCCCTCCTGATTTACGATAGGAGTAACCTTGCTCATCTCGCCCTCGAAGTACTTAGTCTCCATTGACTCCTCGCGCGCATGCATCTTATCTGCATTTCCGCGGATTGTATTAATCTCACCGTTATGTACGATAATTCTGTTCGGATGTGCCCTCTGCCAGCTCGGGTTTGTGTTGGTGCTGAAACGCGAGTGGACGGTTGCTATCGCCGTCTCATAGTCAGGGCTGTTTAAGTCATCGAAGAAGGTTCGTAACTGTCCCACAAGGAACATACCTTTGTAAACGATGGTTCTGCTCGACAAGGAGGCTACATAGGTATTGTCATTGCTCTGCTCGAACACTCTTCTAACAACGTAGAGCCTTCTGTCAAAATCCAGTCCCTTTGCCATTCTCGCAGGCTTCTTTATAAAACACTGCCAGATGCTCGGCATGCACGCTATCGCTTTGGAGCCGAGGACGTCAGGATTGGTCGGAACCTCTCTCCAGCCGAGGAACTCGAGTCCTTCCTTCTGGGTGATAATCTCGAACATCTTCTTCGCCTGATTGCGCTTAAATTCGTCCTGCGGGAAGAAGAACATTCCCACGCCGTACTCCCTCTCTCCGCCGATATTTATACCAAGGGACTTCGCCACCTTTGAAAAGAACTTGTGGGATATCTGGAGCAGGATACCGACACCATCACCGGTCTTGCCCTCCGCGTCCTTGCCCGCACGATGCTCAAGATTTTCGACTATTCTCAGGGCATTCTCAACAACACTGTGCGTTTTCACGCCCTTGATGTTGACTATCGCACCGATACCACAGTTGTCGTGCTCAAAATCCGAGCTGTATATTGACGGTTTCACTTCACATACATTGCTCATACATCAATCCTCCATTCCTCGTCATCACAAAAAGCCTTGTAAAAAACTTGTACTAAATATACACTTTTTTGTTTTCGATGTAAATGTTTTTTTGTGGAAATCGTCAGATTATTTATCAAT
>CAMEEX010000122.1 GCA_945915235.1 uncultured Clostridia bacterium
TATTGTGCGAGGTACACAGCTTAGGGAGACAACGGAATTCCTTTACCAGAGTGGGGCGAAAGAGGTACATATAAGACCTGCATGTCCACCTCTTCTTTATGGCTGCAAGTATCTAAATTTTTCGCGCTCATCATCGGAGATGGATTTGATAACAAGAAGAGTTATAGAGAGACTTGAGAACGGAAATGTTACGGATGAGGTGCTTCGTGAGTATGCCAATCCTGAGTCTGAGAAGTACGATAGGATGGTTGAGGAGATAAGAAAAGAGCTCAACTTCACGTCGCTCAGGTTTAACAGGCTTGATGACATGCTCGATGCGACCGGGCTGCCGCACGATTGCCTGTGTACATACTGCTGGGACGGCAGGGAATAAATGTGATGGAAAGAAAGGAAGTAGTGTGATTATTATGGAAAGCATGGAAGATTACAAGGATTTATATGAGGCTTCATTTAAGAAGTTCAGACCGGGGGACATTGTAAAGGGAACGGTCATATCCGTGGACGAGAACGGAGCGGTTATTGATTTGAATTATTATGCCCCGGGCTTTATTGCGGTTGACGAGTTTTCGGATAACCCGGATTTCTCAATAGAGGAGGAAGTCAAGGTCGGCGATGAGGTGACGGCAGCAGTCGTTGCTACGGACGATGGTGCCGGAAATATAGTTCTCTCCAAGAAGCAGGCAAGCCATGAGACAGCTTGGGAGAAATTCCGCGAGTGGAAGGCTGAGGGCAGGCGCGTGAGCGTGAAGGCTGCCGAGGCTGTGAACGCTGGTGTTGTGTGCTATCTCGAGGGAATACGCGCTTTTATTCCTGCATCTAAGCTTGCGCTCCACTATGTCGAAAATCCGGCAGAGTATGTTGGACAGACTGTTGATGCCGTTGTCATTACAGTTGATGAGGAAAATGAGAAACTTGTGCTGTCATGCCGTGAAATTCTCCAGGAGAAGCTTGATGAGCAGAGAAGTGAGCAGGTAAAGAGACTTGCCGTTGGCTCGATAGTAAACGGAAAGGTAGAGAGTCTCAAGGACTATGGTGCTTTTGTCGATATAGGGGACGGTGTGAGCGGACTCGTGCATATCTCACAGATACCTTACCCTAAGAAGCTTGTGCACCCTAAGTATGCACTCAGGGAAGGACAGGAGGTTACGGTCAAGATTACCAAGATTGAGAACGGCAAGGTAAGCCTTTCCATGAAGGATGTCAATGAGGCGATTGACAAGGAAGTTGACGAGGAGCCTGTCGAGTATGTGAGCAATGAGACTGCGGGCACCAGCATGGGAGACTTATTCAAGAAGCTGGGATTTTAATGTTTAAGGGTGATTAGGTATGGATTTTTCCGGAGCTATAATAAAAGAATACGATGAGATGGCGGACAGGCGTGTGGCAGCAGTTTGCAGGATAAACGTGGCGTTTATGATTATTGTAGGTCTGCTGAATGTGCTTGGGATATTTATTATTGAGATGAAGATGCTCATGTTCGTCGTTGCAGCTTCAATAATAATATATATGCTTCCCACACTTTTATATAATGTTCTGGGAATTCATAAGTGGTGGGTGAGATACATAATTCTTTTCCTGCTGGTAGTGCTGGCCGGACTGCAATATGCGGCTCTGTCGTACCATGTCATACTCATGCTGTCATTTCCGCTTGTCATTGCATGCCTTTACAGCAGGAATAAATATGTCATTTATGTTTCGATGCTCACCATACCTATGCTTATCTGGTCGCATCTGGCTGCCTTTGCGCTGAAAGTTGTGCCAGACGAGCCACTTGTGACTTTGAAGGGGACTGTTTTTTATGGAATCCTGCCGAGACTTCTTGAGATGTTCGCCTTTATTGTGGCAGCTTACTTCATAGCTGACAGAATGCAGGCGCTTGTCGGAAGGGTTCTGCTAAAAAACAAGGAGTTGTATGCTGACCAGGAAAACACCCTCACGTCATTGTCGGAGATTATTGAGTCACAGTCGGAGCATACAGGAACGCATGTGAAAAGAGTTGCTTTGTATACGGGCATAATATGCCGCGGACTTGGCATGTCGGAGGAGGAGAGCTGGAAGATTTCACAGGCATCTAAGATGCACGATGTTGGAAAGATTATTGTCCCGCTGGAAATTCTTGAGAAACCCGGAAAATTCACGGCCGAGGAGTTCGAGATTGTCAAAAAGCATACCGACTATGGAAAGAAAATGCTGGAAAATTCTCCGGGCGAGCTTATGCAGCTCGGTGCGGTCATTGCCTATGAGCATCACGAGAGATGGGACGGTACAGGCTACCACGGCATGAAGGGAGAGGAAATTCATCCGGCTACAAGATGTGTTGCCTTAGCAGATGTTTTTGATGCGCTGGTTTCAAAAAGACCGTATAAAGATGCATGGCCTCTTGAGAAAGTGAAGGAGGAGATTGAATCACAGCGCGGGAAGCAGTTTGCACCCGAGGTAGTCGATGTGTTCCTGCGGGAGTTTGATAAATTCAGGGAAGTCTGCGGGTCTGAGGAGAACATGTCGTGATAACGGATATTTTATAGTGTAATTACATTCGACGAATTAAAAGCATAAAAAACACCATTCTGATGAACGATTACATACACTTAAACGTAATGTTCATCGGAATGGTGTTTTTGTTGTGGCTGTCAGCCTGCGTCAGACGGTTTTGAATTACTTCTCAACTGTGTCGAGCTTGAAGCCGAAGTATCTTACGGCGTTGTTGTAGGAGATATCTCTTACCATGCCGCCGAGTGTCTTCATATCGTCAGGGTACTCACCGTTCTCAACCCACTTGCCGAGAAGTTCACACATGATTCTTCTGAAGTACTCATGTCTTGTATAAGATAAGAAGCTTCTGGAGTCTGTGAGCATACCGATGAAGTTGCCGAGAAGCCCTAAGTTGGCGAGGGATGTCATCTGGTCTGTCATACCTACCTTGTGGTCATTGAACCACCAGGCTGAACCCTGCTGTATCTTGCCGACAGCGGTTGAATCCTGGAAGCAGCCGAGAACTGTTCCGATAGCAGCGTTGTCGATAGGGTTGAGAGAATAGATGATGGTCTTTGGAAGCTCATCTGTTGCGTTCATGCTGTTGAGGAAATCTGCCATCTCTGCGGAAGAGCTGTAGGTGTTGATGCAGTCGTATCCGGTATCAGGACCGAGCTGGTTGTAACGGAATACGTTGTTATCTCTCTTAGCGCCGTAGTGAAGCTGCATAGCCCAGCCGAGCTTGTTGTATTCCTTGCCTACGAAGGTCATGAATGCAGTCTTGAACTTGAGCTCCTCCTCCTTTGCGAGAGCAGCACCGCTAAGTCTCTTGGCGAAGATTGCCTCAATCTCCTCTGCGGTTGCAGGCTTGTACATAACGTACTCAAGTGCGTGGTCGGAAGCACGGCAGCCCATGGAGTCGAAGAATGCCATTCTCTTTACAAGGGCTTCCTTGAGTCCCTCAAAGCTCTTGATATCAACGCCGCTGACCTCGGAGAGCTTAGCGAGATACTCTGTGTAATCAGGCTTCTCGATGTTCATAGCCTTGTCAGGTCTCCATGCAGGAAGTACCTGCACATCAAATGTAGGGTCTGCAGCAATCTGCTTGTGGTACTCAAGTGAGTCAACAGGATCGTCGGTTGTGCAGATAAGTGTGACACCTGACTTCTTGATGATGTTGCGGACGGTCATGGAGTCATCGGCAAGCTTGGCGTTGCAGATGTTCCATACCTCCTCAGCAGTGTCGCCGTTAAGTACTCCGTGATAGTCAAAGTATCTCTGCAGCTCGAGATGGCTCCAGTGATAGAGTGGGTTGCCGATAGCCTTTGTGAGTGTCTCAGCCCACTTCTGGAATTTCTCTCTGTCTGATGCGCCGCCAGTTATATAGTACTCATCAACGCCGTTGGAACGCATCTGTCTCCACTTATAGTGGTCACCGCCGAGCCATACCTGTGTGATGTTCTCGAACTTGCGGTCCTCAGCAATCTCCTTTGGGTTGATGTGGCAGTGATAGTCTAATATAGGCATATTCTCTGCGTAATCATGGAATAATGTCTTTGCTGTGTCTGTGGAAAGTAAGAAATCCTTGTCCATAAACTGTTTCATAGTCTTTAACCTCCTGATTGTGGTATTGCCTGCAATGTATGCAGATTAATGTACCTGATTGTTGATACATTTAAAACTTGGTTGTGCCGCGCTTTACTATGTCGGCTGTTATGTTGGTCTTGCACGGTACATTACTTCCGTTAAATACACCCATGAGGGTGTTGACGGTCGTGATGCAGAGCGCCTCTACCTTGCTGTCGATGGACGTGAGCTCGGGATCCGTACAGCTTGCAACGATTGTGTTGTTGTAGCCGACGATGCTTAAATCGTCAGGAACCTTCATGTCGTGCGCATGCGCGAACTTGAGTGCGCCTACGGCGAGCGAATCGTCCGAGGTGACAACGGCGCCGAAGCGGAGTCCACGGTCATAGAGCTGGGTCAGATAATCTCTCGCGTTTGCGATATTCTTGTTGCAGAGATGAAGAAGCTCATTATTAATAGGTATATTATGTACAAAATGCGCTTTCTTAAAGCCCGCAAGCTTGCACTGGCCGGATAGGGAAGTGCTCGTATACAGATATACGATGTTGCGACAGCCGTTCTTTATAAGAGAGTCTGTAACCTCGTAGACGGCATTCTCATCATCACAGAGCGTTCCGTATATGTTAGGAGCGTCAAGATATCCGTTGACTAACATGATAGGAAGCTTCGCTGCCGCGTCTATAATATATTTGTTCTCGGCAGCCTTTGTCTCAAGAAATTTTGAACCAACAAGTATAACAGCATCAACGCGCTTGGAAAGAAGAAGCTCTAAATAGTCCTTCTTGGTGGAGAGGTCGTTGCCCGTACAGCACAGAATCGCATCGTAGCCGTTCGCGCGCAGCTCTCTCTCAAGATAGTAGACAGCGTTGGCAAGATATACATCGGAGGAATCCGTACACATGATGCCTATGGTTTTCATGGTGTTAAGACCAAGACCGCGGGCAAATACATTCGGTGTATAGCCGATTTCCTTCATAACTGAGAGCACCTTCTGTTTCGTCTTTTCGCTGACATTGTTGTTGCCGTTGATGACGCGTGATACAGTTGCAATGGATACTCCGGCTTTCTTGGAAACATCATAAATATTCATGCGCCTAAATTCCTTTCTGAATAATGTAAGTACTTACATACTTATGAGGCTATTATACAATGGCATTTTTTCAAAAACAAGTGTATTATGGAAAAAAGTAATATTTTTTTGAAAAATCTCATTGACTTATTGGTGATTTCACCATATAATCAAAGCATGAAAGCGCTTACATTTTTTAGAACGGAATGTAAGAAAATGTAAGAAGAGTGATTTTACACCGTTTAAATCAGCATATTTATGAATGGAGCGCTGCGTAACTGATAACAATTAATTATATCTAAGGAGAATTGTGATGGAGAGATTAAACAAGAAGATTTCAAAGGCAGTTGACAGACCGGTCAAGGTCTTACAGTTTGGTGAAGGTAACTTCCTTCGTGCATTTGTTGACTATATGTTTGATGTTGTTAATGAGAAGACGGATTTCAACGGTGGTGTTGTCATCGTTAAGCCTATCGAGTTCGGCAACCTTGACAGATTTCATGATCAGGAGTGCCAGTACACACTTCAGTTAAGAGGTATTGTAGACGGTGAGCCTAAGAAGGAGACAAGAATTATCACAACAGTTACAGACGCTGTTGCAGCTATCGAGGACTATGACAAGTATGACGCATACGCTAAGCTCGATACCCTGAGATTCGTTGTATCCAACACAACAGAGGCAGGTATCGTATTTGACGAGACAGATAAGTTCGAGTCCAAGCCGCCTAAGACCTTCCCTGGCAAGCTCACCAAGCTCTTATATGAGAGATATGAGCACTTCAACGGCGCAGCAGACAAGGGTCTTATAATGATACCTTGCGAGCTCATCGCAGACAACGGTATTGAGCTTAAGAAGTGCATCGTTAAGTTCATCGAGCTCTGGAACTTAGGCGATGGCTTCAAGAACTGGGTTGACACAGCCTGCTCATTCTGTCCTACACTCGTTGACCGAATTGTTCCGGGATATCCAAGAGATGAGGCAGAGGCTCTCTGCAAGGAGTTCGGATATGAGGATCAGCTCATCGACACAGCCGAGATTTTCGGTCTCTGGGTAATCGAAGGAGACAAGAACCTTCCGCTTGAGCAGCTCAAGAAGGAGCTTCCATTTGACAAGGCAGGACTTCCTGTAGTATTCACAGAGGATCATCACCCATATAAGGAGAGAAAGGTTCGTATCCTCAACGGTGCCCACACATCATTCGTACTTGCTTCTTACCTTGCAGGCAATGACCTCGTTAAGCAGTCTATGGACGATGCTGTTATCCGTGAGTACATGGAGGAGACTCTCGCAGACGAGATTATCCCTACACTTTCACTTCCTGCCAAGGAGTGCAAGGAGTTCGCTGACGCAGTTACCGCAAGATTCCAGAACCCATATATCAAGCATAAGCTTCTTGACATTTCACTTAACTCAGTTTCTAAGTGGGAGGCAAGATGTATGCCTTCATTCTTAGGCTATGTTAAGAAGTTCAACAAGCTTCCTAAGTATCTCACATTCTCAATCGCAGCGCTTATGTGCTTCTACTCAACACAGAAGGAGGGCGAGGTTAACGGAGGAAGATGCCTTATCGGTACAAGAGGAAATGATGAGTACGCTATCCGCGATGACCAGGCTGTTCTCGACTTCTTCCTTGCCAACTCCGCTAAGCCGGCTAAGGAGTTCGCACAGGCTTACCTTAGCAACACCAAGTTCTTCGGCGGTGAGGATTTATCTAAGATTGATGGTCTTGTTGACACTGTTGCAGGCTACATCGACGATGTACGCAACAGAGGCATGAGAGCTGTTGTAGATGACCTTGTAAAATAATTTCGGAGGTAATCCATGCAGGATTTTATTAAGATTAACAAAGATGATAATGTAGCCGTTGCCCTTAAGCCTATAGCTAAGGGCACAACGGTTGACGTGGCAGGCACAAGTGTTACAACACTTGAGGACATTCCACAGGGACATAAATTTGCAATCAAGCCTATAAAGAAGGGCGATGCGGTTATCAAGTACGGCTTCAGAATAGGCTATGCACAGGCTGACGTTGAGGTCGGCGGCTGGATTCACACACACAACCTTAAGACAGCGCTCGGCGAGCTTCTCGATTACACCTATAATCCGGAAGGACATAAGGACGTTGAACCTACCGAGGAGGCTTACTTTGAGGGCTACATGAGAGAGAACGGCAAGGTCGGCGTCCGCAACGAGGTGTGGATTATCCCTACCGTAGGCTGCGTAAATTCGATAGCCAGAGCCATCGAGGCAACCGCGAGACTTAACAAGCCTGAGGGAGTTGACGAGGTTGTCGCATTCACACACCCTTACGGCTGCTCACAGACTACCGAGGATCAGGAGAACACCAGAACGGTTCTCGCAGACCTCATCAATCACCCTAATGCCGGAGCGGTGCTTGTGCTTGGTCTCGGCTGCGAGAACAGCCGTATCGAGGTTCTCAAGAACTACATCGGTGAGGTAAATCCTGACAGAGTTAAGTTCTTACAGGTTCAGGACGTTGAAGACGAGCAGGAAGCGGCTGCTGAGATTATGGAAGAACTTATGAATTATGCGGCTGCATTCAAGCGCGAGAAGGTAAGCGCCAAGGAGCTTGTAATCGGTATGAAGTGTGGTGGTTCAGACGGACTTTCGGGAATCACGGCTAACCCTACGGTAGGTCTTTTCTCAGATATGCTTGTATCTAAGGGAGGAACCACTATCCTCACAGAGGTTCCGGAGATGTTCGGAGCAGAGACGATTCTTATGGACAGATGTGCCAACAGAGAGCTTTTTGATAAGACAGTCTGCCTTATCAATGACTTTAAGGAGTATTTCATAAAGAACGGTCAGGAAATATACGAGAATCCGTCGCCGGGAAACAAGGACGGCGGTATCACAACTCTTGAGGACAAGTCACTCGGATGTACACAGAAGTCGGGTTCCTCACTTGTCAAGGGCGTTCTCGCTTACGGCGAGAGAGTTCAGAATAAGGGACTCAACCTTCTCAGTGCACCGGGGAATGATCTTGTCGCTTCAACTGCATGTGCTGCGGCAGGAGCACAGATTGTTCTGTTCACAACCGGACGCGGTACTCCTTTTGCATCACCTGTACCTACTGTAAAGATTGCCACCAATTCAAGACTTGCTGGCAGGAAGGGCAACTGGATTGATTTCAATGCAGGACGTCTTGTGACAGATGATGTTCCTATGGAACAGCTTGCTGAGGAGTTATTCCGGCTTGTGCTTGATGTAGCATCGGGAAGAAAGGTTAAGGCTGAGATTGCCGGCTTCCATGATCTTGCAATCTTCAAGCAGGGTGTAACACTTTAAGCCAATGCTCCGGTCTGACATTATATGCACATATAACAAAGAAAAATTGTGATTTGTATTTATAAGAAAACTTGACAAAAAAAGAGCGCCTTCTTATAATCAAATCAGATATGGAATACAGTTTATGTATTTTATTTATGAAAATTAACCATGAGCGTGTCAGTGCTGCATACATGCTCATGGCAATACATAAGGCAGCACAGAAATGAGGAAAAAATGAACGCAGTATTAGAAGAGATTAGTAAGATTGGTATTGTTCCTGTTATAGCACTTGATGATGCTAAGGACGCAGAGCCTCTTGCAAAGGCACTTGTTGAGGGCGGTATCCCATGTGCAGAGGTAACATTCCGTACAGCGTGTGCTGCAGATGTTATTAAGATTATGACAACAAAGTACCCTGAGATTTTAGTAGGTGCAGGTACTGTTCTCACTACAGAACAGGTTGACAGAGCAGTTGAGGCAGGCGCTAAGTTCATCGTAAGCCCTGGTCTTAATCCTAAGGTTGTTAAGTACTGTGTTGATAAGGGAATCCCTGTAACACCTGGTACATCCAACCCAAGTGATGTTGAGCAGGCTATAGAGCTTGGACTTGAGGTAGTTAAGTTCTTCCCTGCAGAGCAGGCAGGCGGTCTTGCAATGATTAAGGCTATGTCAGCTCCATATGTTAACATGAAGTTCATGCCTACAGGCGGTATCAACGCAGATAACCTTACATCATACCTTGATTTCAAGAAGATTATCGCTTGCGGTGGTTCATGGATGGTTAAGAAGGATCTCGTTGCAGCAGGTAAGTTCGATGAGATTACTAAGCTTACAAGACAGGCTGTTGAGAAGATGCTTGGCTTCGAGGTTAGACATGTAGGTGTTAATCTTGCAAGCGAGGCAGAGGCAGAGGAGCTTGCTGACAAGTTCAGCGATATGTTCGGATTTGAGAAGAAAGTTGGAAACAGCTCAATTTTCTCAGGTACAGGCTTCGAGCTTATGAAGAACGGCGGACGTGGAACACACGGTCATATCGCTATCGCTACTAACTATATCGAGAGAGCCATCTATCATCTTGAGAGAAGAGGCTTCAAGTTCGATAAGGATTCAGCAGTGGTTAAGGACGGCAAGCTTAAGGCTATCTACTTCGCGGGAGAGTTCGGGGGATTTGGCGTAAATCTTGTAAG
>CAMEEX010000123.1 GCA_945915235.1 uncultured Clostridia bacterium
AATGGATATATGGAATGTAGAACTTCAAGAAATATGCTTTAAGTTAAGGGTAGCATACTATTGTGAGGGTGTCAATGGGATTTTGGTGTAAATGTTAGACATGGGATTTTGGTGTAAATGGTTGAGACGCAGGAGTAAGTGTATGGGGGGTCGATGCAGGAGTAAGGGTGTAGGCTGCCAGATATAAAAAAATTGCCAATTAGATACAATTATAACTTGTTTATTTTATGAGACTGTGATATAGTTATAGACAAATTTTTTAGATGAGGTGAAATTTATATGTGTGGAATAGTAGGTTTTACTGGAGAACATCAGGCTGCACCGATCTTGCTTGACGGCTTGTCAAAGCTGGAGTATCGTGGATATGACTCGGCGGGGCTTGCCGTGCGCGACAAAGCCGGTGAGTTCGAGATTGTGAAGGCTAAGGGAAGATTACGCGCACTGGCTGAGAAGACAGATAATGGCAATGCGATACATGGATCATGTGGAATAGGTCATACAAGGTGGGCTACGCACGGTGAACCTTCGGAGCTCAATGCTCACCCGCATATTGCAGATGACGGGAATGTTGTCGGTGTACATAACGGTATTATAGAGAATTACCAGGAACTCAAGGATAAGCTGACTAAGAAGGGATACTCCTTTTATTCGTCGACGGATACAGAGGTTGCCATAAAGCTTGTTGATTATTATTATAAGAAGTATGAGCACACGCCGGTGGATGCCATCAATCATGCAATGGTTCGTATTCGCGGTTCGTATGCGCTTGCACTTATGTTCAAGGATTACCCTGAGGAGATATATGTTGCAAGAAAAGACAGCCCGATGATACTGGGTGTGGAGAATGGAGAAGCATATCTTGCATCAGACGTGCCTGCCATTTTAAAATATACAAGAAATGTTTATTATATTGGCAATCTCGAGATGGCACGCATGAGAAAAGGGGAGATTACCTTCTATAACCTTGATGGGGACGAGATACAGAAGGAACTTGTTGAGATAAAGTGGGATGCCGAGGCTGCTGAGAAGTCGGGCTATGAGCACTTTATGATGAAGGAAATCCATGAGCAGCCGAGGGCTATAGCAGATACTTTACATTCTGTGTATAAGAATGGGGAGCTGGATCTATCCGCGGTTGGACTTGGCGATGACGATATAAGGAAGATTTCACAGATATATATTGTAGCGTGCGGTTCCGCGTACCATGTCGGAGTGGTCGCCCAGTATGTTATGGAGGATTTGGCGAAGATACCGGTGAGGGTCGATGTCGCATCTGAATTCAGATATCGCAATCCTCTTCTTAAGCAGGACGACCTCGTTATTGTTATCAGCCAGTCGGGTGAGACGGCGGATAGTTTGGCGGCACTCAGACTTGCCAAGGATAAGGGCGTCAGGACGCTGGCTGTTGTCAATGTGATTGGAAGCTCAATAGCCAGAGAGGCGGACAGTGTGTTCTACACGCTTGCCGGTCCTGAGATAGCTGTAGCGACAACCAAGGCATACAGCACACAGCTCATTGCATCGTACTGCCTTGCGATTCAGTTTGCAAAGATACGCGGAGAGATAACTGATGCTGAATATGCGGATATGCTTGCCGAGCTGGAACTGCTTCCTGATAAGGTGAAAAAGATTCTGGACGATAAGGAGCGTATCCAGTGGTTTGCTTCAAAGCAGGCTAATATGCGTGACATCTTCTTTATAGGACGTGGTATAGATTATGCTGTAAGCCTTGAGGGAAGTTTAAAGCTCAAGGAAATTTCATACATACATAGTGAGGCTTATGCGGCAGGAGAGCTTAAGCATGGAACAATCAGTCTTATTGAGGACGGAACACTTGTAATAGGAACACTTACACAGACGGCTCTCTATGAGAAGACAGTCAGCAATATGGTTGAGTGTAAGAGCAGGGGAGCATATCTGATGGGTATTACAACATATGGCAATTACGAGACTGAGGACATGGTGGATTTTACGGTATATGTGCCTAAGACGGATGCACATTTTGCTGCGTCACTTGCGGTTATTCCTCTGCAGCTTCTTGGATACTATGTATCAGTAGCCAAGGGACTTGATGTGGATAAGCCTAGAAATCTTGCGAAGAGTGTCACTGTGGAATAGAATTTATAGGGCAGTTCCTGCGTCTGCTTTATAAATTTTATGCTTGAAAAAAAATATTCAGTGGTATATACTTATACAAGTTTTGTTTATATGATATCAGGGGCAAAGGTCAAAAAGCCGTTCGTGCCCGCACGATCAGGCTTTTGACCTCATATCTTTATATACAAGTGTAGATTGTATTATATACGAGTTCATTTCTATGGTGGTTAATATGGCGGTACGGAACACTGAAATAAAAGGACACAGGAAAAAAAAGAAAAAGAAATTTTCTTCGGATACAGTATATATCATTATGATAATAGTTTTTCTGCTTGTGGCGTTGGTGTGTGCTGTAATGCTTATGCTGAGAGAGTACAACCGATGGAAGGCGGACAGGCTGTATGACAAGCTTGCCGAGAATACAACGGCTGAGTATACACAGACGGCTCAAGATGTCGACGAGACAGAGACGCAGTCGCAGCCGGAGTGGCAGTTTGCCGACAGTGCCCGGAAAATATATGAAAGATACGGAATAGATATTCCGAAGAAAAAGATAGATTTTGATGAACTGCATACGACGGTTTCGGAGGATATCTATGCATGGATATATATTCCGAATACTAATATAGATTATCCGGTTCTTCAGAGTGCTTCGGATAACAGCTATTATCTGGAACATAATCTTGACGGCAGTGAAGGTTATCCGGGCTGTATATATACGGAGAATTATAATTCGAAGGATTTTACGGACAGACAGACTGTTATATATGGACATAATATGCGGGATGGCAGAATGTTCTCGGATTTACACAGCTATGAGAGTCAGGAGTTTTTTGACGCTAACAGATATGTGTATATATACACGCAGGATAATGAGGTACTGTTATACAAGATATTTGCCGCGTATCAGACGGGAAATTCGCATCAGCTTTTCAGTTTCAGCTATTCAGGTGATGAGGACGTGCTCAGATATCTTAATAATGTCATGACGGCTGCTTATGAGAATCAGACTATTGACAGAAGCATGGAATTTGACGGGAGTGAGAACATTCTCACGCTGTCGACCTGCGTGATGGCGGAGCGCCAGTTCCATTTGAGATATCTGGTTCAGGCGATAGAACTGACAACAGATTAGGTACAAGGAGACTATATATGGAAGAAAAAGATGATTTAGAGTACATTGGCGGCGAAAATGTAAACAAGAAAAATAGTGATGATGCAGTTAAAAGCGGTGGCCGCAGCACGGGTTCAGGAAAAGAAAAGAAGGATAACAAGAAAAAGCTTCCTCTGCCTGTCAGAATTATAATAGGTATTCTTATAGGTCTTATCGTTATATGTATTGTGGCTGCGTGCGTATTTTTTGCCATGCGTTCATCGGGAAAGCGAAAGCTTTATTCCGGTGCTAATTCATCGGCACCGGATATGGGAAATATGTTTACGAACGGGACAGACAATAACAACACTGATGCAGAAGAGACAAGTTCTGAAAAGAGCTCGGATTCTGAGAATGAAAGCAAAACGGAAAGCGGGAGCACAGCATCTGAGACGGATACTACATCGGCAGCACCGTCAACTGAGTCTGCAAATCAGAGCACGAGCACGGCATCAGGGGAAACAACCGTGAGCACAGAGGCGGATAATTCGGGATATGTGTATCAGGCCGGGGATGTGAGTTATAATGGACATATCTATCGCTATAACAGCGATATTCTCACATTCCTTGTCCTTGGAATTGACCAGACAACAACTGTTCCGGTAGCTGATGAGAATACGGACTATTGGCAGGGTGGACAGTCAGATGCCATATTCCTGTTTGTGATGAACCCACATAATAAGAAACTGTCGGTCCTTGCAGTGAACAGAAACAGCATGACAGATGTAGATATGTATGACAGGGCGGGCAACTATGTTAAGACGACACTTGCACAGGTGTGCGTACAGCATGGATACGGCAATGGAGGAAAGCAGAGCTGTGAACGTGCCAGACAGACAATCTCGGAGATGCTCTATAACCTCCCTATACATGGCTATGTGTCAATAAGATTAGGCGCTGTGACCACGCTCAACGATGCGGTGGGCGGAGTTGATGTCACACTTCCTTCGGATTTTCCACAGTATGGTTGGACAGCAGGAAGTACGGTACATCTTTCAGGGGATCAGGCATATAATCTCATACGATATAGAGATCAGTATCAATTTGATTCAGCGACAACAAGATTGGGAAATGAGAAAGCCTTCCTGAGTGGATTTGTGAACAAAGTGTTCGAAAAGACGAAGAGTGATGTGACTTTCCCGGTTTCACTTTACCAGACAATAAGTAATTATGTAGTTACTGACGTTTCTGTGGATGAGATGTCCTATCTTGCATCGGAGCTTATAGGCTACGCGGTTTCAGACATGAAAATATATTCGGTTCCGGGACAGACTATTATGGGAAAGAAATTTGAGGAGTATTACATAGATGAGGCAGCTCTAAAAGCTCAGATGATAGAAATTTTTTATGAGCTTGTCAAATAAGTATATTTGTGTTATATCTATAGTAAGATATTAAAATTATAATATTTTAATATACCGCCACACGTATATTAATCTAAGGAGGCTTAACAATGAAGAAGAAGTTTTTAAAGTTTTTTGCTGTTTTAGCATGTTTAGTAATGGTTATGTCTGTTACAGCTTTCGCTGCTGACAGCCCAAGCACAGGCGGCAACTCAGGCACAAGCAGCCCAAGCGCTGGTGACAACTCAGGCACAGGCAGCCCAAGCGCAGGCAACAATACTGCTGACAGCTCATCAAGCACAACATCAAATGATCCATATCAGGTACCTGCTACAGACAAGGCTCAGGGCGTTACAGCTAACAAGATTACAGTTAACGGAACAGAGGTTGCAGTTACTGTAAATGCTGCTTCTAAGGCAGACGTAGCTAACGCTGAAGCAATCGCTAAGGTATACTGCGGCGATAAGGCAGAGGTTGTTAACGTATTTGATATCACAGTTCCAGCCGGCGACTACAGCGCTGGTGTTGATGTAACAATGAACGTACCTGGTGTTAAGGCCGGCGATACAATCGCTGTACTTCACTGGAATGCACAGAAGGGTATCTGGGAGAACCTTGCTGTTACTAATGTAGCAGACGGCTCAGTTACAGCTACATTCACATCTTTCTCACCTGTTGCAATCGTTCGCACAGAGGCTGCTCCTAGCACAGGATATGAGGCACCGGTTGCTCTCATCGCTGTATTAGTAGTTGCAGCTGCAGGCGCTGCATTTTGCGTACGCAGAAGAGCAATTGCAGAATAATAAGATAATACATTTTTAATACGTGTGGCATCCATTCACATATGAGTGGGGAAGAAGAACTCCTGCATATATTTATATGTAAGGAGTTCTTTCGATTATGACGGAGGCGATTATGAAAATAAAAGATTTTTTTTCCGGAGACAAAAAGGCAAGGATATATACTATTGCAGGTATTGCGGCACTTGTGGTGGTTCTGGTGTGTGCCGGAATTCTTGCAGCCGGACAGTACAGATTGTGGAAAGCACAGAAGGAGTTTGAGAAACTTGCAGAGGCTACCACACTGCCTCCTGAGACGGAGACGGTTACAACGACTACCGAGGAGGAGTCGTCCACTGAGGAGGAACCATTAGGCTACAGTGAGGAGGCTGCAAGGCTTGAGGAGAAGTACGGGATAGAAATTCCTGAAAAATATATTGATTTTGATGACCTTCATAAGGAGGTATCAGAGGATATATATGCATGGATTTATATACCGGATACTCATGTTGATTATCCTGTTTTCCAGCATCCGACGGACAATACATATTACCTTGAGCACAATGTCGATGGAAGTGAGGGGTATCCGGGCTGTATTTATACGGAGAATTATAATGCGAAGGATTTTTCTGATCCACAGACTGTAATATACGGTCATAATATGCGAGACACTACAATGTTCTCGGATCTCCATATGTATGAGGATCAGGAGTTCTTTGACAACAATAAATATGTGTATATATATACAGAGGACATGGTGTATGTCTATAAGATTTTTGCCGCATACCAGACCGGAAATGCACATCAGCTTCTAAACTATGACTTTGAAGCCGAGGGAACACTGTTAAGATACCTTGAGAATATAAGGGATTTCAAGAGTGAACTCAAGTTATTTGATGATGATGTGGAGTTTTCCGATGATGACCAGGTGCTCACGCTGTCAACCTGTGTTATGAAGGAGAGACAGTTCCATCTTAGATATCTTGTGCAGGGCTTGAGATTGCAGTAGAAATTGTCGAAATTGTATTTAATTTAGAACATATTGGATTTTTCCTTGATTTTAGAAAAATATTCTTGTATACAATAAACATAGGGAGTATAATGAAATTATCAATGGACTTTTAAGATGAAGTCGAATTACATACTGAAAGGAGTTATTTTATTATGGCATTTATTGATGAAATTAAGAAAAAAGCAAGAGCAGTGAAGAAGACAATCGTGCTTCCGGAGTCAATGGACAGAAGAACCTGGGAAGCAGTTGAGACAGTTCTTAAGGAAGATATCGCTAATGTAGTAGTTCTTGGTACGCCTGAGGAGGTTGAGGCTAACAGCAAGGGACTTGAGGTATCAGGCGCTACAGTTATCAATCCTAACACTTCCGATAAGCTTGACGAGTATGTTGACGCTTTGGTAGAGCTCAGAAAGAATAAGGGCATGACTCCTGAGGAGGCAAGAAGACTTCTCACAACAGATTATATGTTCTATGCATGTATGATGTTAAAGAGCGGCGCAGCAGACGGTATTGTATCAGGTGCCTGCCACTCAACAGCCAACACATTAAGACCTGCTCTTCAGATTGTTAAGACTAAGCCGGGTTCAAAGATTGCTTCTGCATTCTTCGTAATGGATGTTCCTAACTGTGAGTACGGTGAGAATGGTACATTCGTATTTGGTGACTGTGGTCTTAACCAGAACCCTACACCTGAGGAGCTTGCCGTTATAGCTGTTTCCTCAGCAGAGAGCTTCAAGTTCTTAGTCGGCGCAGAGCCTAAGGTTGCAATGCTCAGCCACTCATCAAAGGGCAGCGCTAAGCACGCAGATGTAGATAAGGTAGCAGAGGCTACAAGAATTGCAAAGGAGCTTGCTCCTGAGCTCAAGCTTGACGGAGAGCTTCAGGCAGATGCAGCCATGGTTCCATCAGTCGGCGCTTCTAAGGCTCCGGGCAGCGATGTTGCAGGACAGGCTAATGTACTCATCTTCCCTGACCTTGATGCAGGTAACATCGGTTACAAGCTTGTTCAGAGACTTGCAAAGGCAGAGGCTTATGGTCCTATGCTTCAGGGTATCGCTAAGCCTGTAAACGACCTTTCAAGAGGCTGCTCAGCAAGCGATATCGTTGGTGTTGTAGCTATCACGGCTGTACAGGCTCAGATGCAGTAAGTAAGATAATTTTTGGAGGATTTATTCAATGAAGATATTAGTAATCAACTGTGGAAGCTCATCATTAAAGTATCAGTTATTCGATATGACTGATGAGTCAGTTATGGCAAAGGGTCTTTGTGAGAGAATAGGTATCGAGGGCTCTAAGCTTACACATAAGCCTACAGGCAAGGAGAGCTGCGTTATCGAGAAGCCTATGCCTGACCACAAGGTAGCTGTAAACCTTGTTCTTGAGATGCTTCTTGACAAGACATATGGTGTTATCTCTGATGTGAAGGAGATTTCCGCTGTAGGACACAGAGTGCTTCACGCAGGCCAGAAGTACTGCACATCTGTAATTGTTAACGATGATGTTAAGTCTGTTATCCGTGAGTGCTTCGACCTCGGACCTTTACATAACCCTGCTAACCTTATCGGTATTGAGGCAGTTGAGGCTGCTATGCCTGGAACTCCTAATGTAGCTGTATGGGATACCGCATTCCATCAGACAATGCCTGAGAAGGCTTATATGTATGCTATTCCTCATGAGTACTATGAGAAGTATGGTATCCGTAAGTACGGTTTCCACGGCACAAGCCACGCATTCGTATCTAAGAGAGCCATAGAGTTTGGCAACCTTGACCCTAATAACTCTAAGGTTATTGTATGCCACCTCGGCAACGGCGGTTCACTCTCCGCAGTTGTCAACGGTAAGTGTATAGATACAAGTATGGGTCTCACACCGCTTGAGGGTCTTATCATGGGAACAAGAAGTGGTGATATTGATCCTTCAGTTATCCAGTTCATCGCTAACAAGGAGGGCAAGGACATCAATGAGATGATAACAATGCTCAACAAGAAGTCCGGTGTTCTCGGTATGAGCGGCGTTTCAAGCGACTTCCGTGATGTTCAGAAGGCTGCTGACGAGGGCAACCACAATGCAGAGGTAGCTCTTGAGGCATTTAAGTACAGAGTAATCAAGTACATCGGCGCTTACACAGCAGCTATGGACGGTGTTGATGCCATCGTATTCACCGCAGGTGTAGGTGAGAACGATAAGAGAACAAGAAAGGATATCTGCAGCGCTCTTACATTCCTCGGAATTAAGATTGACGATGCAGCCAATGACAAGAGAGGCGAGGAGGTAGTTATATCCACTCCGGACTCCAAGGTCAAGGTTATGGTTATCCCTACTAACGAGGAGCTCAAGATTGCTCAGGAGACATTAGAGTTAGTAAAGTAAGCTGACATTTCCTACATATGTATTTGATGACGCGTGACTTAGCTTTTTGATAGTTACAAAATGTCAATAAAAAGTAGTTGACAAATCTGTTCACAGTGGATATAATAATCTGCGTGTGATTAAAAGAAGAGGTTTTTATGCTGATTGATTTGTACGGAGTTCTTTCTCACGAAGGAGAAGTTAAGAGACTTGCAGCACCTATTGAAGCTGAGAGCTTTGTCTCAAGGCTTGGTGAATTTGCGTTTGTAAAGAAACAGGATATAGAGCTTGTCTTTACCAATGTTGGCGGGAAGAAGATTGAGGTTACTTCACAGCTTGATGTAGTTCTCAATATTCCATGCGACAGGTGCTTAACGGATGTTCCTTGGCAGATATCGGTAGAGTCCACCAGAGAGCTTAACTTTGGTGAAGAGTCACCGGATGCAGATGAGACGTTGGAGGACATGCCTTTTATAGAGGGCACGCAGTTCGATGTCGAGAAGTATGCATATAGTGAGATTTTAGAGAATTTTCCGATGAAGGTTCTGTGTAAAACAGACTGCAAGGGAATCTGTAACGTATGCGGCATGAATCTTAATCATGGCTCGTGTGAATGTGACAGACAGGTCTTAGACCCGAGAATGTCCAAGATACGCGATATATTTCAACAGTTTAACCAATAGAACTGCTTTGTAAGGAGGTGTAACAGATGTCAATTTGTCCAAAGAATAAGTCTTCTAAGGGTAGAAGAGATAAGAGAAGAGCAAACTGGAAGATGA
>CAMEEX010000124.1 GCA_945915235.1 uncultured Clostridia bacterium
GAAGAGGTATTTTACTTCTTCCCTTTATTTTTGCCAATTAAAATTATACACTAACTACGGGATGTTTTCGAAAAAGATGTCTGTAATGGTTAATTTTAGCTGTGGCGTTTTTTTAGCTTGCGTGTATAAAATACAAAGATTATAATTGTATGTATAAAAAAACATAAGTTTTTATGAGTGATAAAATTAAATAATGAAAAAAGGAGATGCACCAATGAACAGGGTTATTAAAAAACTTTCAGCGCTACTTATGTCGTGTCTGCTGCTTGTGGGATGTTCGTCTAATGTTCAGATTGACGATTATGCAACCAATCTTACCGGAAACGGTAGTACTCAGGACAGTGCCCCGCAGGAGACTGTGTCACAGACGGTTTCAAGTGGAATTTCCAAAGATGACATAAAGGTGGGGGTGATTCATCTGTCGGATCCTTCTGAGGGAAGCGGGTATACATACACGCACGATTTGGGTATTCAGGGAATGCAGCAAAATCTTGGCCTTTCAGATGATCAGATTGTAAGAAAGCTTAACGTGCCGGATTCAGATGCGGATGCAACCCGCAAGGCAATCAAGGAGTGTATTGATGAAGGCTGTAATATAATCTTTACGACGAGCTGGGGGTATATGGAGACAACCGCTCAGATGGCTGAGGAATATCCGGATATATACTTTTCACATGGTACGGGGTATATGAGCAATGGAAAGAACTTTAATAACTATTTTGGACGAATTTATCAGGCAAGATATCTGAGTGGAATTGTTGCCGGAATGAATACAAAGACCAATAAGATAGGATATGTCGCGGCCATGGATTCAGGCAATTCAGAGGTTACAGGGGGTATAGATGCGTTTGCGCTCGGAATATATTCTGTAAACCCTGATGCTGAGGTATATGTGAAAGTCACGAACAGTTGGTATGACCCTGATGCGGAGAAGGAAGCCGCAGAGATACTTCTTGATATGGGATGTGATGTTATAACTCAGCACTGTGATACGGCTTATCCGCAGACCTTGGCGCAGGAGCGGGGCGTATATGGAATTGGATATAATTCCGATATGAGCAAGGAGGCTCCGAATGCCTGCCTTTGCAGTGTAATCTGGAATTGGAGTGCATACTATACCACTGCAGTACAGAGCATTATTGATGGAACGTGGGACGGAAGCAATTATTATGGAGGAATGAGTGAGAACCTCGTCGGGATAACAGACCTTGCGGATTTCTGCGCTGAGGGAACCGCTGATAAGGTCAAAGAGGCAAAGAAAAAGATTTTGTCAGGTGAGCTTGGCGTCTTTGATGGTGTTATTGAGACGAATACGGGAGAGAATGTCGGAGAGGAAGGAAAGACACTTGACGATGCAACTATAACAGGTGGTATCAACTGGTATTTCAAGACCGTAAATGTGGTAGAGTAGGGGTGGAAGGATGAATATTAAGAAAAAAATACTTGCAATAACAATATGTCCGGTGCTTATTCTTGGTGTAGTTTCGATGTTTATAATTAATACGCTTGTAAAAAAGTCGGTTATGAATGAGATTGAGGACGCCCTTAAAGGAACGGCAGCAGCAACTCTCGCAGCATATGACCAGAATACCGGTGATTATATGCAGAGCAGTAACGGTGATATATGGAAGGGTAGCTACAATATTTCAAAATCAGAGAACCTTGTAGACAGAATAAAGAGTAACACCGGCATGGACGTAACATTTTTCTACGGTGACGAGAGAATTATGACCTCGGCTAAGGATGCCGATGGCAGCCGTGTGTTAGGCTCAAGGGCGGGCGAGCGGATTGTGGAGAAGGTTTTAAATGGGGGTGAAGAATATTTCAGCCATGCAGTGTCCATAGAGGGTACACTCAATTACGGATACTTTATGCCGGTATATCAGAATGACTCTGATAGTCAGATAATAGGAATGGTTTTCGTAGGAACCGACAAGCAGGAAAAAGATGCCGTGTTAAAGCGTATATTAAGTTCAATCGGTGCATCTGTAGGTATAATCATGCTCATATGTATTGCGGTCGGAATTAAAATTGCCACCGGAATGAGTAAAAACATAAAAAACAGCGTGGAGCTGGTTGGAAAGATGGCTGGCGGCGACCTGAATGTATGGGTGGATGATAAGCTTCTTAAGAAAAAGGATGAGATTGGAGATTTGTCAAGGGTTACCATAACACTTCGCGATGCCATGCAGTCCACCATAAAAGAGATAACGAAGAATGCCAAGGCACTTTTGAATGCCTCACAGCTTTTAGGAACGGCTGCCGATAATACCAACGGAACCATGGATAATGTACGCATTGCGGTGAGCCAGGTTGTAGATAATTCCCGTGAGCAGGCGGAGAGCTCAAGAAATACTTCAGAGCATATGAAAATTATGGGCGACAATATCACGGAGGCTTCAAGGGAGGCGGAGATGTTAACGGATAATGCCGCTTCCATGCAGCTCTCAAGTGAGAAGGCTTCCAAGACACTTTTAAGCCTTAGGGACATCAATGAGGATGTGAAGAGGATAATCGGTGAGGTTAAGGAACAGACCGACAGAACCAATGAGTCAGTACAGAAAATTCACACGGCGACAGCGTTCATCAATTCTATTGCACAGGATACGAGTCTGTTAAGTCTCAATGCATCTATAGAGGCGGCAAGAGCCGGTGAGAGCGGAAGAGGCTTTGCGGTTGTTGCGGAGCAGATTAAGAACCTGTCGGAGCAGTCTAATAAGTCCAGCAAGGAGATAGAGGCAACTGCGGATATGTTGAGTGCTGATTCGGAAAAGGCAGTTTCGGCAATGCAGCAGATGCAGGAGATTATCGCAAGTCAGAGCGAGAGCATGCAGGAGACACAGAAGGTGGTTGCCGAAGTAATTGCCGAGATTGAGAGTTCCATGAGAAGTATTGCACAGATAAAGGAGAGCTCCGGTAAACTTGAGAATGCCAGAAGTGAGGTATTACAGTCGGTTGAACATCTTTCGGAGATTGCAGAGGATAACCTTAACAGTACGAAGAAAACCTTTGATCAGACAGAAGTTGTTGCGGATACATTCAAGCAGGTGTACAATAGTGCGGATGAGCTCAAGACTATTGCAGATGAGCTTGTAAAGAGCATTGAATATTTTAAGATGTAGTGTACCCGGCTATATGCCGGCAATTTGCCCTGGTTGAAGCATTATATCTTAGGAAAACGGAAGAGTATGTTATGAAATTGAATGAATTACAGATTGGCAAGAGCGGCGTAATTAAGACTGTTGGAGGGAGTGGTGCGCTCAGACAGCACTTCCTTGATATGGGAATGATTCCGGGTGCTGAGATTACTGTTGTCAAGCTTGCACCCATGGGTGATCCTATGGAACTTCAGATACACGGATATGAACTCACTCTGCGCCTTGCCGAGGCGGCACAGATAGAGATAGAGTGTATAGAAAAACGCAGCAGAAGTCATGAACGAGTGGAAAACGGAAAGGAATCTGAGCATCCGGGACTTGGAGAGGATGGAAAATATCATTCCAAGAAAGATGAAAATCCCCTTCCTGAAGGGACAAAGCTTACATATGCCTTGGTTGGAAACCAGAATTGCGGAAAGACCACGCTGTTCAATCAGCTTACCGGGTCTAATCAGCATGTGGGAAATTTTCCGGGAGTAACCGTTGACAGAAAGGATGGTTCAATAAAGGGATATCCTAATACGAATATAACTGATCTGCCGGGAATTTATTCGATGTCGCCGTACAGCAATGAGGAGATTGTGTCGCGTAACTTTGTGCTGAATGAACATCCTAAGGCTATAATAAACATAGTGGATGCTACGAATATAGAGAGAAATCTGTATCTGACGATGCAGCTTCTTGAGATGGATATTCCGATGGTAGTTGCGTTGAACATGATGGATGAAGTGACGGGAAATCACGGCTCCATAGATGTGAACGCAATAGAAGGAATGTTAGGAGTTCCCGTTATACCGATATCTGCGGCAAAAAATGAGGGTGTTGACGAGCTTGTAAAACATGCACTGCACATTGCAAAATATCAGGAACGGCCTTTGCGACAGGATTTTTGTGATAAACAGGAGCATGGAGGAGCTGTTCATCGATGCATACATGCTGTTGAACATCTTATAGAGGATCATGCCGAGAGTGCAGATATACCTGTGCGTTTCGCTGCGACCAAGGCAATAGAAGGTGACCACCTTATAATAGAAAAGCTGAAGCTTGACGGAAATGAGGCTGAGACACTCTCACATATTGTAAAGCAGATGGAGACGGAGAGAGGGCTTGACAGGAGTGCGGCTATAGCCGATATGCG
Organism: uncultured Clostridia bacterium; assembly: GCA_945915235.1. Taxonomy (GTDB): domain Bacteria; phylum Bacillota; class Clostridia; order Lachnospirales; family Lachnospiraceae; genus CAG-882. The sequence continues at coordinate 4,297 of CAMEEX010000124.1, forward strand.
TTTTGACTTTATAGAAAAACTGTGTGAGCAGACTGTAGTTAAGCCAAAAGAGAGCAGGGAACGTGTTAGAAGTGAGAAGATAGACAGGGTTCTTACCGGGAAATATACGGGAATACCATGTTTTATTGCGATAATGGTGCTGGTTTTTTATCTCACCTTTAACGTTATAGGCGCCGCACTTCAGAGCCTTCTTGAGATTGGAATTGACAAGCTTGCAGCAATTACCGATGCGGCGATGGCAGCGGCAAAGGTAAACGATGCTTTAAGAAGTCTTGTTATTGATGGTATATTTACGGGTGTTGGAAGTGTTCTTAGTTTTCTTCCTATTATTGTGACCTTGTTTTTCTTTCTGTCACTCATGGAGGACAGCGGTTACATAGCGAGAGTTGCATTTATGATGGATAAACTGCTTAGAAAGATTGGACTTTCCGGAAGAAGCATTGTACCTATGCTTATTGGTTTTGGGTGTACTGTCCCGGCAGTTATGGCGACGCGAACACTCACAAGTGAGAGAGACCGCAAGATGACCATTCTTCTCACACCTTTTATGAGTTGTACGGCAAAGCTTCCTATATATGCATTTTTCGTCAGCGTATTTTTCCCTAAGCAGGGAGGCTTTATTATGGCGGGGCTGTATCTGCTTGGAATTATTGTCGGAATACTTGTGGCATTGCTCTACAAGGGGACACTCTTTAAGGGAGAGCCTGTTCCGTTTGTTATGGAACTTCCAAACTACAGACTGCCGAGCCCTAAGAACGTAGGACAGCTTCTATGGGAGAAGGCGAAGGACTTTTTACAGAAGGCTTTTTCGGTAATTCTTATCGCGACTATAGTTGTATGGCTGTTACAGAGCTTCGATCTGCATTTTAATATGGTTGAGGACTCAACAGACAGCATACTTGCGGTTATTTCAGGTTTCCTTGTACCAATATTCAGGCCGCTTGGACTTGGCGACTGGCGTATATGCACTTCGCTTATCAGCGGCTTCATGGCAAAGGAGAGTGTTGTGTCAACGCTCGAGGTTCTCTTCGGAGCCGGTATCAGCACGGTGCTGTCACCTGTAGCCGCCGCGGCATTGCTTACCTTCAGCTTACTCTACACGCCATGTGTGGCAGCGATTGCAGCCATCAAGCGTGAACTTGGCGCAAAATGGGCAGTTGGCGTTGTAATCTGGCAGTGTGCAGTTGCCTGGGTGGCAGCGCTGATTGTGAAGTTGGTGGTTGGAATTTTTGTGTAGAAATATCAAAAGTGCAAAGCTTGAAAGCTTCACTTTCAAACTACTTATTGATGGCAGTACTGCAAGCAATGCTTGCAGTATGCAGGGGTATAAAATCAATAAAATACGGCTGTATGCCCTTTTTCACTCTGATTATGGGTGGCGAGTGGGCATACAGCCGTATTTTTGCTTTCTATGCCCGGCAATTGCCTTATTTCGAGCATATTAAGGGCAAGGAAATGAAAAAGTGGTGTATATGCCCGCGCGGGGTAGCAAATTGGAGTTGGGGAGGGGTGATAAAGGATAAAGCCGATAAAAATGAGGAAATAAACCCGTGGGGAATGTGGAATACACTCAAAGTATGGTGGTTATAGGCGGTAAGACTGTTTTTTATTAAGAGTCTATGTAAGTATTTAAGTTTATTGAAGAATTTTCATAATGCGTTGGCAAATATAAGAATAAAGTATATATTAAATATCAAGATGTGAAGTTTGTATCTATATAGAATTTCTACTTTGATGGTAGATTAAAGTTATCAGGTTTAAAATAACGTATGAAGGCTACGTTATTTTTTTACAAAACTTAATAACAAAGAATACATAACTTTATAAAAATGAAAGGAGCAAAAATGGGCTACGAAAATTTTATTAACAAGAGTTCATGTGTAAAAACACTTGTGAACGAGCTTCGTCCTACGGAGTGGACAAGAAAGCATATTGAGGAGAATGGTATTCTCTCAGCAGATGAACTTAGAGCAGAGGAAAGTGATAAGCTGAAGAGTATAATGGACGATTACTACAGAAGGTATATTTATACAAGGCTTTCCGGGGTAAATTCGTTAGACTGGGGTGAACTCTTCTCAATAATGGAGATGGCTTATAAATCAGGAAAAAAGGATAAGAATTGCAAAGCTAAACTGGAAAAGGTACAAGAAGAGATGCGAGGTAAGTTTTACAATGTTCTGTCGGACGATGAAATATTTAAAATGATGTTTTCCGGGAAGTTTGTAACCAAGATTTTGCCGGAGTTTGTGCGGAATAATAAAGAGTACAGTGATGAAGAGAGGCAGCAGAAGCTTGAGACCTTGAAACTTTTTAAAGGATTTACCACTTCATTAGTTCCATTTTTTAATAACAGGGAAAATATATTTTCTAAAAAGCCAATACATTCGTCGATATGTCATAGAACAGTTGACGAGAATACGGCAATTTTTTATCAGAATATTATTTCTTATAAAAATATTGAGGATAACGCGCCGCAGGAAATTGAGAAAATAGAGCATCAGGGCAGGCAGCAGCTTGGCGAATGGAAGCTGTCAGACATATATTCTTATAGCTTTTATAATAATGTGCTGACACAGCAGGGCATAGAGGTCTACAATGATATATGCGGAATTGTGAATAGTCATATGAACCTGTACTGTCAGCAGACGAAAGAAAAGTCGGGTCAGTACAGAATGAGAAAGCTTTACAAGCAGATATTGAGCATCTCATCGACAAACTATGAAGTACCGTATAAATATGAAGATGATGCACAGGTTTACAGCTCGATAAATGAGTTCGTAGATAGAATTTTTAACAGCGATTTTAGTGCTAAGGTTAAAAAGATGCTTGGTAAAGCAGAGGAATATGATTTTGATAAAATATATATAGCGTCCAAGAATTATAGTAGTATTTCAAGTTTTATAAGTGGAAAATGGAATACTTTAGATGATTGTATTAGAAGATATTACGAGGATAATACAGTTGGCAATGGGGATAAAAAGGAGAAGAAGGTTGAGGAAAAGGTAAAAAAGGATAGCTTCAGGAGTCTGGACAGCATAGATAAAGTTGTTGAGATGTACGAGAAGGGGGAAAAAAGTGCTAAAGAATATATATACCAAATCAGAGAAATATATAATGATGATAAATTAGATAAATTTGGGCAGGACGGCTCGGACTCTGTAAAGCTCATTGAGAACGATGCAAAGATTGAGCGCATAAAGTGCGTGCTTGATATGCTACTTAATACAAACCGCTTCCTCGACATGTTTGCTGTCGGGGACGGCGAGGCAGTAGATGCGGGATTTTACAGTGAGATTGACGAACTCAAAGAGATAATAGATGGAATTGAGCCTCTTTATAACAGGGTGAGAAATTATGTAACCAGAAAACCGTACAATAAGAATAAAATTAAGCTTAATTTTAATTCACCTACATTGGCAGAGGGGTGGTCAAAAAGCAAGGAATATGAGTATAATGCAATTATACTTCGCAGAGATGGCAAGTATTATCTTGGCATTTTTAATGTAAAGAATAAGCCCGATAAGAAGATAATGGAAGGATATTCGGGAGATGTTGGCGATGGATATGAGAAGATGGTTTATAGTTTGGTTCCCGGAGCGGGAAAAATGTTGCCAAAGGTATTTTTGTCAAAGACGGGGATAGGCAATTATAAACCCTCAAGCTATATCATTGATGGATATGACAATGACAGACATATCAAGTCAAGTAAGAACTTTGACATAAATTTCTGCCACGACCTTATTGATTATTTTAAGGCATCAATAAATGCCAACCCTGATTGGAAGGTCTTTGATTTTAAATTTTCCGATACAAAGAGTTATGAGGATATAAGTGGATTTTATAGTGAGGTTGAGAAGCAGGGATATAAAATTAGCTGGGTCAATATTTCAAAGGAAGATATTGACAGACTTGACGAGACGGGTCAGATATATCTTTTCCAGATATATAATAAGGATTTCTCGGAAAGCAGTACGGGAACGCCTAATCTTCACACCTTGTATTTTAAGAATTTGTTCAGTGAAGAAAATATCAGGGAGACCGTGTTGAAACTTAGTGGTAATGGGGAGCTGTTCTTTAGAAAGGCGAGCATTGACAAGCCAAGCGGACACAGGAAAGGCTCTATACTTGTTAATAAGACCTACAAGACTAAGATTGGAAATCAGGAGGTGAGAGTACCTGTTCCTGATAAGGAATATAGGGAAATATATACATACCTTAACAATGGAAGAACAACGAAGCTTTCAGAAAACGCACAGAGCCTGCTTGACAATAAGTTGGTAGAGTATTTCGAGGCGGGGAAAGAAATAATCAAGGACAGAAGATATACGGTTGATAAGTTTTTTATCCATACATCTGTTGTAATCAATTACAATGCAGAGGGAGCAAGTGCTAAGCAGTTAAATGAGCAGGTGCTTGATTATATCTCAAAACAGGATGACATGCACATAATAGGAATAGACCGTGGCGAGAGAAATCTTGTATATGTGTCCGCTATCGACATGAAGGGAAGAATAGTTGAGCAGAAATCTTATAATGTTGTAAATAGCTATAGTTATCAGAAAAAACTTGTTGAGCGTGAAAAGGCGAGGGACGAGGCGAGAAAGAGCTGGAAGGAGGTCGGCAGGATAAAAGACCTCAAGGACGGGTATCTTTCACTTGTGGTACATGAGATTGCAGATATGGTTATTAAATATAATGCCATAATTGCGATGGAGGATTTGAACTATGGTTTCAAACGAGGACGATTTAAGATTGAAAGACAGGTATACCAGAAATTTGAGAGTATGCTTATAAGTAAGCTGAGTTACCTTGTGGACAAAACAAAAAAAGTAGATGAGCCGGGAGGTGTTTTAAAGGGCTATCAGCTTGCGTTTGTTCCAAAAGATGTCAAGAAGGTTGGAAGGCAGTGCGGTATTATCTTCTATGTTCCGCCCGCATACACATCAAAGATTGACCCTGCAACAGGTTTCGTTGACATATTTAAGTTCAAATCCGGAGAAAAAGAGGGCACGGCAAAGGTGGATAATGACAGAAAGGAATTTTTATCTAAGTTTGACTGCATAAGATATGTCGAAAAGAGCGGTAACCGGGAGGAAATGTTTGCATTTACTTTCGACTATGATAATTTTGCTATGCACAATACAGTAATTGCAAAG
>CAMEEX010000125.1 GCA_945915235.1 uncultured Clostridia bacterium
TGACTACAGCCCTCTTCCGGGAAAGCCGGACAAGGGAGTGCTTCGCGATATTGTCAGGGTCGGTCTTCCGCTCGGGCTTAACAACTCACTGTACTCCTTCGGCCACATTATGATGCAGTCGCTCGTAAATGCACAGGGTACAGTCTTTATCGCGGGCTGCTCGGTGGCAGGAAAAATCACGGGCATTGCCAATGTCGCAATCACCTCCTTCTCCTCCGCCGCGACAACCTTTGCCGGGCAGAATCTCGGCGCCGGAAAGTACGACAGGCTTGTGCAGGGCTCGAAACGTATCCCGTTCTACTCAGGACTCATCACCTGTATTGCCGGCGTGACTCTCACCATCTTCTGTGAACCGCTGCTCGCCCTGTTTAACAAGGACCCCGAGGTGCTGAAAATAGCGGCAAGATACGTCCGTGTCGTCCTCCCGTTCACCTGGACCTACGCCGTGTTTAACGGAATAATAAGCTTTGCCAACGGTCTCGGAGAAGTACGCTACCCAACAATCATAAATCTGCTCATGCTGTGGGCTGTGCGTATCCCTGTCGGATATTTCATCAACTATTTTGTCGACGGCGGCTACATAATGGCATGCTTCCCGATAAGCTTCTGTTTCGGAATGTTATGCATGTTCGCATTCTTCTTTACGAAAAAATGGAAGACCATAAAAAATAAAGCCGTGTAAGCTGACGCTTACACGGTCTTTTCATCACTCTATATTCTTCGCACAGATGTCCTTAATGCAGCACTTGTCGCAGTACGGCTTGGTTCTCGCCGTGCACACTGCCCTTCCGTGCTCTACAAGCCTGTGGCAGAAATCATTGCCTTCCTCGGGCGGTATCAGCTTCCACAGCTCCATCTCAACCTTCTTAGGCTCCTTTATCCCGTCTACAAGCCCCATTCGGTTCACCAGACGTATGCAGTGGGTATCTGTAACTATCGCCGGCTTGCCGAACACGTCGCCCATTATGAGATTGGCACTCTTTCTGCCGACTCCCGGAAGCTCCATGAGCTTGTCAAAATCGTCCGGCACATTGCCATCATACTTGTCGCGCAGCATCTTCATGCACGCACTTATATCCCTCGCCTTGCTGTTCCCGAGACCGCATGGGCGCACCAGCTTCTCAATCTCCTCGACAGGTGCATCGGCAAGCGCATTTACATCCGGGAAATGTGCATACAGATCCTGAACAACCACATTAACCCTCGCATCGGTGCACTGTGCGGCAAGGCGCACGCTTACAAGCAGTTTCCACGCCTCGCTGTACTCCAGTGAACACCCGGCATCGGGATATTCTTTTTTAAGTCGGTCTATTATCTCCAGTGCAAGCTGTTTTTTTGTCATAACTCTCTCCAACAACTTATTATTTCTCAAGCTCGTCGGTAAGCTCGCATATCTCGTCAATCATCGCTCCGATTGTCTCGATGGTGTCAAGAAGAGGAGCGTCGGTTGTGATATCTATGCCTGCCATGGCAGCGAGCTCAACAGGAGTCTTTGTGCCACCCGCAGCGAGCACCTTCTTCCAGTCATCAACTGCCGGCTGACCCTCGTTCTCTATTCTCTTGCACACCTGCGTCGCAATCGTAAGCCCTGCGCTGTAGGTATATGAGTAGAGTCCCATATAGTAGTGAGGCTGTCTCATCCAGGTAAGCTCGGCACCATCAGTAAGCTCTACGGCATCGCCCCAGAACTTCGTGAGCACGTCCTTCATTATTGCGCTCAAGGTCTCAGCCTGAACGGACTCACCGTTCTCAACCTTGCGGTATACCTCTCTCTGGTACGCTGCCTCGAGAAGATGTGTCACAAAATTGTGATAGTAAGTATTCCCTACCATGTTTGAAAGCACCCAGCGGCGGAAACGCTTGTCATCACTTGTCTTTAATAGATAATGTCCGAGTAAAAGTTCGTTCATGGTCGACGGACACTCGACAAAGTATGACGATACATTCGTGTCAAAAATAGACTGTGCCGCATTGCATGCCCTGAAATGTCCGGCATGTCCAAGCTCGTGGGCTATCGTGAATACATCTGACATTCTTCCGTTCCAGCTAAGAAGGATAAACGAATTCTTTCCGTAAGGACTCGCACAGAAGCCGCCCGTTGACTTGCCCTGATTTTGTGCAAAGTCAAACCAGCGCTGCTCGTATGCAGTCTCAACCATCTTCACATAGTCCTCGCCGAGAATTGAAAGTCCCTTGGTGACATAGTCCTTCGACTCCTCGATGGTGAGCTTAGGCGCATATTCCGTATCCACCGGAAGCTTTAAGTCCGCATAAGTCATTTTGTCCAGCTTATGAACTCTCTGAAGGAGCTTCGCATATTTTCTCATATGAGGCGCAAGCTTCTCCGTAATAAGGTCAATCTGTCTGTTATAAAGCGATACATCTACATGCTGATTGAAGAGAAGCGAATCAAACACATTGTCATAGCCCCTAAGGTCAGACCTGGTCTTTTCATACTGCACATTCGCATTGTATGCCGCAGCGGTAACATTCTCGTAATCGTGGAGCTTCGCGGAAAATGCCTTAAATGCCGCTCTTCTCACATCTGTTCTCTCATCGTACTCGTAGTCGTCCTCAAAAAGTGAGTATCCAAGAGGATACTTCTTCCCGTCAACTTCAAAATCAGGAAACTTCATATCCGCAAGCTTCGCTGTGTTGTATATCTCATAAGGAACATTTATCGTCTGCGAAAGCGCCGTGAGCACCCTCTCAGTCTCAGGATTTAAAAGATGCGGCTTTCCTCTGAGTACTTCCCTAAGATAATTGGCATTCTCCTTTGAGGTATTCACTGCCGCATTTATAGTGTCATCTGACTGAAGCACAAGCTCGCTCTCGATAAAGCTTAGACGGCTTAAACACTCAGAAATTTTTCTGTTCATTTTTCCTGAAAGCTCCATATTATGAGTGTCATAATAATCTACAGATGTAGCAAGCTCACAATAATTTCCTATAAGAGTTATTATTCCATATATCTCGCGATACATATCAAGACATGCATTTATCCTGTCAGCACTGTCAAGCTTCCCCTTGTACTGCTTCTCAACCTCTGCCGTGAGCTTCTCCATTCTGCCGGCATCTGCCATGAGCGCATCCTCATCTTTATAGATAAGGGATAAATCCCATGTAAGTTCTTTTTTTACGTCTTTTCTGAAAAGTAATTCTTCTGCCATTTATCTGTTCCTCCCAATTTTATTTTCTCGCAATTTTACAGTGTGTCACAGCCAGGCTCTGCTTTTTTATGATGTTCCTGTTTAACCTGATACATTCGTTCGTCTGCAAGTTCCATCATATCCCTGACCTGATTTATTTCACACTCGCCATAGAATGCACTTCCCATACTGATAGTCAACACCCTGCCCGCAAGCTCATCACATTCCAGCCCGGCAATCATTTTCTCGAGTTTTCTGCGATAATATTCCGACTGTTCATGGTCAAATCCGCGTGATATAATCACGAATTCGTCCCCGCCGTATCTTGCTATAAAACTTCTTGTACTACCATACACCTTTTTGAGTGCTTCTGCAACAATGCAGAGCACCTTGTCACCTGTCTGATGCCCTAAGCTGTCATTTATCTCCTTAAAATAATCAATGTCCATTATGCTGTAACACAGTGACTCCCTGCCAAGGTGCTCTCTCGAAAGCGCATCAACATACTGGTCAAGTCTCCTTCGATTGTTCAACCCCGTCATGCCGTCACGGCTCACATTCTGCTGCTGTATATTGATATATACCATCGCGAGCGCCGCCGCTGTGAATGGCCATAAAAGATCAAGACCGTACACAAGGCTCTGAATCACCCCTCCGATAAGAGGAAACACTCCAAACAGCACCAAAAGCCCATACTGCACTCGCATCTCATGTTCCACTGCCCTCACCATTCCGACAAGAGCCATCACACATGCCGCAAAAATATACCCGGAAGCAACAATGGTACTCACAAAATGAAGAGGCCCCCTATGGTAAAAATTCTCCCCATCAATATAAAATATAAGCGGCTTGACAATGCCTGCCGCTAACATCACAAGACAAACTATCATTGGCACTGCCTTTGGTATCAACGACGCTCCCATCTGTCCATTTCCGTTTTTCACTTTGTCATATACATACAGAAACCATAAAAATGACATATAGAGCATGAATACATAGTATGCAGTGTTTACAATCCACAATACCGTATTGGCAATCTGTCCTTCAACACCGTTAAGGCACCATCCCGCCACATTAAATATCATTATGCATATTGTCAGTTTCATGATAACCTCAAGGCAGTGCCGCCTCCATGAGAACGACATATCACGTTTGAGGTTATTCATAATAACCAGCAGTGCTGCAATAGGAAATACATTAGCTTCAATATACATTGCAATGTTCACAATTCGACTTCCTCCGTTCCTTATGCATCTGCTTCTGTTCATACATATCCTTATCTGCCGCCTCCAAGACAGCAGTAACGTCACATCCGCACTCACTCCACAGCGCAATACCTACGCTGAGTGAAAGCTTATATGGTCTGACCTTTTCGTTGTTGAATCTCTCCACACATTTCTCAATTCCTGCCCTGATATGCTCCATCTCACCCATGCTGTTCCATTCACCGCAGACAACAAACTCATCTCCGCCATACCTCGCAACAAAACAACCCTCCGATGCAAATTTCGTGCGAAGAATATCCGCAACATTCCAGAGCGCATCGTCTCCCAGTTTATGTCCAATAGAGTCATTTATCTGCTTGAAGTCATCGACATCAATCATGAGCATTCCCCATTCATTCTGCCCCTGCTGCCTGCCGCGCCTCTCCAAATACGCATCCAGCTCACGTCTGTTGTTCACTCCCGTCAGGCTGTCGGTTATGACCCTCTTGTTCTGCATTGTTATATACACATACAGTACAGCCAGCGAAAGACAAGGTGATGAAGTCCTAAAAGTCTGGTTTATGTTCTGCATAGTCACTCCCAAAATAGGCAAAAGACTAAAAACAATCAGATAAATGCTCATCGTTCTCATTTCCTTATTTGCCTCATGCAGTGCACCATACAGGGCAACAACTGCGCTTGCAGCGAACATTGATATGCCAAGATAGCTTATGCCAAGATAGCATACTCTTAATTTCTTTCCTGCACGTTCCAGTCCATACTGCATGAGATATTCATGTGGTATAAGCAACACTATAAAACAAGCTATTACAGCAATAACCATCGCCGCACTTATCGCTGCCAGCGCTCTCCTATCCGCACATTCAAGTGATATCTTAAGACATACATATATAAACCATGTGGTTGTAAGAAGCACCGTGAGCAACATTCTCACGACATTGACAACCCACATTCCGTTACCCTGCACCAGCCTCTGTGCGCTTTCGACTCCTATAATATCTATAAGCATCAGCAAAAAATCAAAAATAATGATAAGATCAAACACTCTTGAGCTCCCAGGCTTTCCAACCTTGACCCTGTTGCTTATAAGAACAACCAGAACCAGAACCATCGGAAACAGATTAATGTTCATATTTTCAACCCAAGACATATTTTCCCTCCTATCTGCTGATATTTTTGTTTCTGTTTAAAATTACACATATGCAATATTATACGGTATTATGGCTAAATATACAATCAAAATATTGTATACATTGCATTTTTGTTAAATCTTTATCATTTTTGTTATTTGACATTAAAATCAAAGAGTAATATTACTAAATTTTTATTATTTTTTTGTTAGTATTATCTAACTTTAATTGCAATTTTCACATCAATACATTATAATATGATGTTGAGGTCAAAAGGTATTTTGACCTCTATGATATCTATGATATCGAATTGCTCCGCACTGCGTGCTCCCGCAATTCTCAAAAACATTCGTAATTCGCACATTTTTCTTTGAAAAATGGCTGCTTACTCATGTTTTTGGCGGGTCACAATGTCAAAAATCCTCACGCAAGCAAGCTTGCATCGGACTTCTGACCTTTTGACCCTGATATCATAATATTAAAGTAATTTACTGACATATGCCGTCAGTGTATGTCCTGTACGACACAACATTCGGGTAATCGCACACTTAAATCTTAAACAGAACAGTTGTGAAATTACCTACATTTTTATTAAGGAGAAAATATATGACAATCAGAATAGGTATTTTAGGTTACGGAAATCTCGGCCGCGGTATCGAGTGTGCCGTAAGACAGAATGATGATATGGAGCTTGTAGGCATCTTCACAAGAAGAAATCCCGAGTCCGTAACACCTGCTACAAATGTTCCCGTATACTCAGCAGATATGCTCCCTGATATGAAGGACAAGATTGACGTTCTCATGCTCTGCGGCGGTTCAGCTACAGACCTTCCAAAGCAGACCCCTGAGTACGCAAAGTACTTCAACGTGGTAGACAGCTTCGACACACATGCCCGTATTCCTGAGCACTTTGCAAATGTTGACGCTGCCGCATCTGAGAACGGCCACATTGCAATGATTTCCGTCGGCTGGGACCCGGGTATGTTCTCACTCAACCGCCTCTACGCTAACGCAATTCTGCGCGACGGCAACGACTACACCTTCTGGGGCAAGGGCGTAAGCCAGGGTCATTCCGACGCAATCAGAAGAATACCGGGTGTTAAGGATGCAAAGCAGTACACAATCCCTGTAGACTCCGCCCTCGAGGCAGTACGCGCCTGCAAAAATCCTGAGCTCACAACAAGACAGAAGCACACCAGAGAGTGCTTTGTTGTAGCCGAGGAGGGCGCTGACAAGGCAGCCATCGAGAACGCAATCAAGACAATGCCTAACTACTTCGCAGACTACGACACCACCGTTCACTTTATCTCCGAGGAGGAATTAAAGCGCGACCATGCCGGAATACCTCACGGCGGCTTCGTTCTCCGCACCGGAAAGACAGGCTTAAACGGTGAACACAACCATGTAATCGAGTACAGCTTGAAGCTCGACTCCAACCCTGAGTTCACCTCCTGCGTACTCGTGGCATACGCAAGAGCAGCCTACCGCATGAACAAGCGCGGAATAAGCGGCTGCAAGACCGTATTTGACGTGGCACCAGCCGACCTCTCACCGCTGTCCGGCGAGGAGATGAGAGCACATCTGCTGTAAAGAAGTAAAATAACAACAGGCTTGTCGGCGATGGATTGAATCGGAAGAACAATCCGTTGCGGGCAAGCCTGTTTGTATTTTTTTCATATTTCTCTTATTTTTTTTATTCTATCTGTTGTTATATTTCGTTTTTATGTGCAAATTCCAGATACGCGTCAAAGCACTCAGCGTTATCCGTTATCACCCGGGACTGATTGACCAGATACAATTCCTTCAAATCCGTCAATCTCAGAAGCGGCACCGGTTCCGAAGAATATATGCAGATATCTTTTTCCTTCGCTATATCCGCAAGTAATTGATAACAGTCTCCCCCAAGATAACTGAAATCAATCTTCACGTCGTCCATATATTTAAGCATCAACAGCGCCTTGCAGCCGCCGGAAAGCAGCGTATATGAAATAGACCCGAGCACGGGAGAAATAATATTATACGGACTTATTACCTCACATTTGTCAACCTCCGAAACAATCCTTTTCGCGTCGTCATCGTCTAAATAAGTCTCGTCAAACCAGTTGTCAAAATATCTGTCCACGCTCAGTATCGTGTCCTTGCAGTCGCAGAACAACAAAGAAAGCATTCCTATTCCCCCGTTCTATTAATATTTGTGGTCATCTCTTTAACTTCACATGCTTCAATTCCCAGCTCCTCAAATATTCCCCTGGCAGCCCTGTCATAGTATCTGCTTAACTGTTTTTTCATCTGCATAGTCATAAGCCTGTGTCAGATACTCTTCCGGGCAATCGACAACATTGTGTTTTAACAAAAGGTACTCAAACGACTCCGGCAACAGAATATGAACCTCCGACTTTGAACTCGCCGCCTCCAAAATGCCCTCCATACACATACCAAGAGCTGCCGCATCTGCAATAACGGCAATTCTGCCATTGATATTATATCTTCTTATCTGATTGTCTATATTTCCATTTCCGTTACATGAAATACACTCAACGGTAGAATTTCTTTTAAAAAATTCATATCCTGAGTTCGAATCCTCAAGCATGATAATGTCCGGCTTGCATGACTGCTTTAGTCTGTCATGGACATAAAAAATCTCATTTCTCGTCTCGGTGGTATATGTCGAAGTCAATATATTGTACCTTCTGGTCGAATTAAGCTGATAAACCTCATCGACACTGCAAGATAATCCTCTTATATTCTTTCGTATCACAAACACAAAGTAATTATCCGAAGCATTTACAAGACTGCTAAAACTGCTGTCTCTCAATCCGATAAAATCTTCATCGACAAAAAGTATCATTCCCGAAGTATTTTGCAATACTGTCTGCCACGGGACAATACCATCCTGCAACACTGCCACCTTTACCTCACACGAAATGTTGCACGAATCAGGTGATGCTATCAATCTGCAAAGCTGCGTCTTTCCCGTTGCGCTGTCACCACAAATTACTGTGTATTTACGCTTAATGTTTATTATATATTTTACCCGCCTTGTAGACACATTTATCTCATATTTACCTGTCATCTATCATACCGCCTTATTATATCTATAATCGCGAAAGTGAATATATAATAATTCTACACCAATTATATAAAATATTACAACGGGTATTTATTTTTGTACCTCCATAGTCACCGCACACAGCATGCTGTCAGGGCTCGGATCTCCCGTGACGGCACCAATATAGTCATCGCCGAGCAGCTCGTAGAAATCGCCGCTGATATTCAGGTCAGGAAGCCTTCCTATAAGCCTGCCGTTTTCCATAAGATATGCCATCTGTACAGGTGCGGCAAAATGACCGCCCGGTGTGACATCACCTCCCGAGGTCACCACAACGTACACAGCCTTTCCCGGAACGAGCGCACTCAAGGTAGGGGCAGTCGGCTCTGCGTAAAAACGATTAAATCCAAGCCCCGGCACGCCATCATAACCAGCAACCGTCGTTCCGAGGTTAGGCAGATTAAATTGATCCGACGATTTCTTTGTAGTCAGAAGTCCCGTCAAGGTTCCTTTGTCAATCAGAGTCGGACGCAGGTCAGGCGCCACGCACCCTTCATCGTCAAAGAAACAAACCCCGGAGTTTGTCGCGGGATTCATGTCATTTTTGAACGAAAGCTTGTCGGAAAACACCTTCTGTCCCAGTTTGCCGCTGAGCAGCGATGCCCCTGAAACATACATCTCCGCCACAAAATGCTGCAAAAATGTGCCGAACAAATCGGCGGTATCCATCACAACAGGATATCTTCCGGGAGCAATATCGGCAGGTATATAAAACGCATCATATTCTTTTTTTAATCGTGAGAGCAGCTCATCAGCATCAAAATGGTTTCCTCTGTAACTGAACACTGTATCAAACAAATTGCCCGAACCTCTGTTTT
>CAMEEX010000126.1 GCA_945915235.1 uncultured Clostridia bacterium
CAAAGCTCGCCGTCACTCCGCCCGTCGTAGGGTCGGTCACACATACCATGTAGAAGAGACCCTCGTCGCTGTGAAGCTTAACCGCACCTGATACCTTTGCCATCTGCATGAGGGATAACATACCCTCCTGCATTCTGGCTCCGCCGGAAGCTGCATACCCGATAACCGGAAGCCTGTGCTCAATAGCATATTCAAACAGAGCCGCAATCTTGTCCCCGACAATCGTTCCCATGGAACCCATCATAAACTTAGGCTCCATAACATATATACAGCACTCGTTTCCCTCAACCGTGGCGGTTCCGCAGATAACGCCCTCATTCTCGTGGCTTGTCGCTCTCGCCTTGCTGCTCTTCTCCTCGTAATCAGGAAAGCCTATCGGGTTCCCCGTAGTCGCCTCATTCCACAGCTCCTTAAAGCTTCCGTCATCGGTAAGAAGCTCTATGCGCGCCCTCGCCGGTATCTTGTTGTACTTACCGCACTTAGGACATACAAAGTAATTCTTTGCAAGAGCACCCTGAACAATCGGTTCCTTACATTTCTCGCATGCAATCTCCTTGGTCGATGCAAGATATTCTTCTATAACCAAATTCGTATCCCCTTTCGTGGTGATTTTATATATTCTTTACTGTCTCCTCGAGTGTAGCCATGTCACACACGTTAAAAATCTTCACATCAGTGAGAATTCTCTTCACAAGTCCGGAGAGTGTTGTTCCGGCTCCGACCTCTATGAAGGTGTCAACTCCGTTGGCTGCCATATCGCGGATTGTCTTTTCCCAGCGCACACTGTTGGATGCCTGCTTTGACACTGTCTCAATAATCTGTTCCTTCTGTGAAGGATAAACCTCGCCCGTGAGATTTGAGTACAGTGTAAGCTCAGGCGCATTGACCTGCATCGTCTCAAGCTTTTCTGCAAGCGCCTGTGTCGTCTCAGCCATAAAAGGTGTGTGGAATGCGCCGCTGACTGCGAGTTTTACCGCTCTGCCGCCTGCCGCCTTGATTGCGTCCACAAACGCGTCGAGCTCCTCAACGGCTCCTGCACAAGAGAGCTGTCCCGGGCAGTTATAGTTGACAGGATATACATTCTTAAAGCCTGCACATACCTCCTCAACCTTCGCATTGTCAAGCTTAAGTGCAGCAACCATTGAGCCAGGGTGCTTAGCCGCACACTCTGACATCTTCTGTCCTCTTAATGTGACAAGATTGAAAGCGTCATCATCCGATAACACACCTGCAAATGCAAGCGCCGGAATCTCTCCAAGTGAAAATCCTGCTGCCACATCAGCCTTAACGCCCGCTGCCTCCAATGCTCTCGCACATGCGAGGTCTGTGAGGAAAAGACACGGCTGTGTGTTCTCCGTCTGTGTGAGCGCCTCGCCCGGTCCCTCAAAGCACATTGCCTCACTGCCCGGTCTTATAGCCTCCCCCTTATCAAATACTGCCTTTGCGGCAGCGTTGTTGTCATATAAATCCTTGCCCATGCCGACTGACTGGGCACCCTGTCCTGCAAACAAAAATGCGATTTTACACATATTGCATCCTCCTTTTTCCGTTTAGGGGCGGTGTCAAAACATGTTAAGCAGCTCTGTGAGTTTATAACTTGTTTCCTTTATGCATATCGACTCCGTTGTCCGAAGCAAGTTGTTCTAAGAACTCTGATACATTTATCGACAACGTCCGCCACCAATGCAAATCGTACATCCGTGTACGCATTGCATTTAAGTCCGCCTCCATGCGGACTTTGGCTATGTATTGAACAGAGTTCTAAGAACAACTAAGCTTCTCCCAAAAGTCGCGCTATACATAAAGGAAACAAGTTATAAACCATTCAGTTTTAGAACATGTTTTGACACCTTGTTTTCTCTAATCCCAGACAAATAAAACATCTTTTATAATCAAGTATCGTAGAATATAGTCATTTACTATATACATGTATTATTTATAAACATTTTCTTTCGGCACGGCGGTAAATACCATGGAGCCCTTGGCTCTTACTTCACCGTCGACTAATACCTTTGCATCGAAGTATGCGAGTGTTCCGCCGCTCTTCGTCTTGGTAACTGTAATGTCGAGCACGTCGCCCGGAATTACAGGCTTCACGAACTTGAAGTTGTCCACCTTCAGGAGAACGTAGAGCAGGTCGTCGTTTACACCGTCGTCCTCGATTACAAGGGAGCAGAGCTGCGCGCAGCTCTCTATGATGAGCACTCCCGGCATAATCGGAGCGTCCGGAAAATGTCCCATAAAGTACGGCTCGTTTATGCACACGTTCTTGGTTCCTCTCGCCGACTCGCCCGGAGTGAGCTCGAGAACCTTCTCTATCATCTGAAACGGTGGTCTCTGGCGGAGACGCTTGTTGACTTCCATTATGTTCATCATAAGCTGAGACCTCCGTCTAACACTATCGCCTGTCCGGTGATGTAGCTTGCGTCGTCGCTGCAAAGGAAGGACACAAGTCCTGCCACCTCATCGACATCGGCAAAGCGTCCTAACGGAACGTCCTTTAAGTACTCCTTCTTCTTGTCCTCAGGAAGCTGGTCGACCATCTCAGTCTTTACAAAGCCCGGACACACTGCATTTACACGAATTTTCTTTCTTGCAAGCTCCTTAGCCATCGTCTGTGTCATGGAGTTGACAGCGCCCTTGGTCGCGCTGTAAACGGACTGTCCTGCAAGCGCCATCTTAGAGCTTACAGATGACATATTTACGATAACTCCCGACTTCTGGCTGAACATCTTGAGTGCCGCCTGCTGTGCACAGTAGAAATATCCCTTTATGTTAAGGTCAAGGCACTTGTCGAGGTTCTCCTGCGTGAGCATCAAAAGATACTCGTCCCTCACTATTCCGGCATTGTTTACCAGAACGTCAACACGTCCGTAGGTGTCCGAGACGAACTTGAACATCTCCTTGACCTGATTTAGGTCTGACACATCAGCCTTGTATGCCACTGCATCGCCGCCTGCTGCCTTAATCTCCTCGACCGCCTTAGCTGCCTCCTCGTCGGAATGGCTGTAGTTTACAACCACAGTCATTCCGTCCTTTGCAAGACGAAGAGCGCATGCACGTCCGATTCCCTTGGAAGCTCCCGTTACAACCGCTATCTTTCCCATCTATAGCACCTCTTTCTTTATCCCATACAATTTTTACCGCAAATATATATTACTTCTTTATTATAACCGCACAGTATGAACCGCCGAGACCGTAAGATGTGACGAGCACATTCTTTAATGTCTTAGTGTCAACTGTTGTCTGAACCATCTTTTCGCCATCGAGCTTGTATGCTCTTCCTGCAACCTCGTACTTGTCGGAGAGAAGGAGTGCCGCGTGACCTGCCGAAAGTGCTGCGGAGGCTGCGCGTCCCTCGCCAGTTGTATCCTTAACCGTAAATACAGGAAGCTCGCTAAGCTTATCGCCAAAAAGCTTCTTGTATGCGTCAAGCTCAAGGCTGTCCGTAACCGCATCGCCGTTTCCGAAACCTACAATCGCATCGATATCCCCGAGCTTCATGCCTGCGTCCTCAGCGGCAAGCTTCACTGCCTCGACAAGCGCTGCCTCGGAGCCTTCAAGCTTGCCGAATGCAACCGCCTCATGTGACATGCCGTAGCCTGCAACCTCGGCATAAGGCTTAACGCCTCTCTCCTTAACGCTGCTTGCTGTCTCGAGAACAAGTGTCGTACTTCCGTCGCCGAGAACATAGCCTGTCATGCCTGAATATGCGCCGTCAACCTCTGTGGCAACCTTGCCGAGCTTGCCGTAAAGCTCTGTCATGGTATCACAGTTCTCATCGGTTCCCGTAGCGAGCATAACCTTGTTCTTGCCCTGTCTTAACACCTCAACGCCGTAAGCAATGCTTGAAAGACCTGACTGCGCGCCGTTGGTGACTGTCACGTTGTAGCCCTTTATGCCCGAGCAGATTGAAAGGTATCCGCCTGCCGCATTGTAAACCGTGTTAGGGAACTTGAATGCGCTTCCTGCCACATTGCCGCCCTCAATAAGATCCTTCTGGAAGTGGCATATTGTCGCGAGAGGACCTGCTGCGGTACCGACAGCAATACCGATATCCTTCGCATTGTCGTCACTTATTGTGAGCCCTGCATTCTGTATGGCGTTCATTCCCGATACAGCCTGTAACTGGCTGAACTTGTCAAGCTTTCTGTAGAATGCCATCTTGAGTCCACAGGCTGCGTAATCTGCGCTTCCCACAGCAGATGCAACAGATGTGCTCTCCGGCTTTACGTCAGCGTTGAACTTCTCAACGTAATTCTCAACACCGTTTCCGCAAGGCGCGACAACGCCAAGACCCGTTATGTATACCTTCTCCTTCTCAGGGAGCTCAACATTTCCTGCATTCTTGCTGAAAATGATGCTCGCGTTGTTTCCGCCGAACGCGAAAGAGTTGCTCATAACGGTATCAAGCTTCTTCTCCTTAGGCTCGTTAGGTCTGAAGTCAATCTTTCCAGCCTTCTCCTTGAGATTCTCAATATCCTCGTCAGAGTAGCCGACCGTAGGCGGAACCATATTCTCGGTGAGTGCTTTTATGGAAAATACAGCCTCGATTGAGCCTGCAGCACCGAGACAGTGTCCAACCATAGCCTTTGTCGAGCTGACACTTAAATTGTCGTTCTTGTCGTCAAATATTGTGTGGAGTGAGAGAAACTCTGCCATATCGTTCTTGGCTGTTCCGGTTCCGTGTGCATTGATGTAGCCTATCTCGCTCTCGTCAACGCCCGAAGCCTTCATGCCCCAGCGGATAGCGTTCATCTGACCCTCGCCGTCCTCTCTTGGAGCCGTGATGTGGTGTGCGTCGGAGCTCACACCTGAGCCGAGTACCTCGCAGTAAATCTTTGCGCCTCTGGCAACAGCGTGCTCGTAGGACTCAACGATGAGCACACCTGAACCCTCGCCGAGTGTGATGCCGTCGCAGTGGTTAAACGGTGAGCAGCCATTCTCTGCAAGCGCGTGGAGTGACAAGAAACCCGCATACGGAACGGAAGCAAATGCATCTGCACCGCCTGCTATAGCTACATCACACTTTCCCGCCCTGATTAAATCACAGGCGTAGGCGATGCTTATTGTACCTGCTGCACATGCATTTGCAATATTTGTGACAACTCCGTCAGCTCCGTATACATAAGCCACCTCATTTGCAATGGCTGAAATAGGCATCTTTGTAACGTCCTCAGCCTTCTCACCGTTTCTGTAGTATGCCTCAACGCTGTTCACACCGCCGACACAGCTACCCATAATTACGCTGACACGCTTCTTCTCGTCCTCAGGTATTGTGTAAGCTGCATCTGCCAAGGCCTCCTTAGCTGCCTTAACGCAGAGCTTTGAAACTCTGTCCATCTCATCTGCATGAGGACACTCGTCCAATGTATTGTCATGAACCTCAGCCGCAAGTGTTGCATAGCAGCCCTCGATATCAACTGTTTTCGTATTCTTAATTCCGGATACTCCCTTAAGAGCATTGTTCCAAGTCTCATCGACACTGTTTCCTATAGCACAGACCATTCCAAGACCTGTGATAACACAACGATTTTTATTCTCTGTCATATCTATACCTCCATAACCAAAAACTGTCTATCAAGCGGCAAAACTAACCGCCTGACAGACATTCTTTGCATCTTACTTATGCTCTGCTACATACTTTGCAAGGCTTGCTACGTTGTAGAATGGCTCCTTGCCAACACCTGTCATTGATACGCCGAACTCCTTGTCGATAGCTGCTATCATCTCAAGTGAGTCGATTGAGTCAAGACCAATTCCATCTCCGAAAAGAGGTACATCGTCTGTCAAAACCTCTGCCTCAATTCCAAGGCTGTCAATAAGAAGCTCCTTAATTTTTTCTCTGATTTCCTGCTCGTTCATGGTTATTCTCCTTTTCTACTATATAAATATTGTAATGTTGAGGTCAAAAGGTATTTTGACCTCCATGATATCGAATTGCTCCGCACTGCGTGCTCCCACAATTCTTAAAAACATTCGTAATTCGCACATTTTTCTTTGAAAAATGGCTGCTTACTCATGTTTTTGGCGGGTCACAATGTCAAAAATCCTCACGCAGGCAAGCCTGCATCGGACTTCTGACCTTTTGACCCTGATATCATATTATAATGTCAGGTTCAGGATTTTCCTGCCTGAAGCATATCCTCAAGCTGCCGCTGACAGCTTGCTGCACCCTCGCGAAGTATCACCGAAGGTCTGCCTTTTGCATGTACATCAAAAGTATTTACTGAACCCACCACAACACTCTGGCGGTGAAATTTCCTATAGCCGCCGGATATTGCAAGTGGAATTACAGGCGCATCCGTGAGTCGTGCCAGCATCAGAAAGCCCGGATGAAATTCAGACAGCTTTCCGTCCTTGGAGAGCTTGCCCTCCGGAAAAATCAGCACCGATTCACCTCTTTTTATCGCTTCAACCGCTCTGTCCATCCAGGAATTATCCATCTCCTTGAGATTAATCGGAATATATCTCAGATGCGTAAAAAACGTGTGAAGCATCTTCTTGTCATACCACTTTGTCGTGACAAGGACATTTATCTTGCTCCGCCAGAACACCTGCGGGATAAATGAACCGTCGTTGTGACTCGTGTGGTTCGCGATGAGAATACAAGGCTCTTTCATTTTTTGTTTAACAGCCTTATCCTCGTATGTAATCTTAGGCAGGTAGAGCACATGTGTTATTCCCGTCCAAACAAAGAATGCCGCATGTATTATCGCTCCAAGACACCTGTCGCCAACTTTTGCTAAAAAATTTTTCATTGTTTGATAAATTCCTGTAGCTTGTCCATATTTTTCTCCATAAGCTCATAGCCGTGCTTATAGAAATCATTAATCTTTTCAACATCATTTTCAAAATGACCTATGCTGCCAATCTCGGGACGGATTATGATAGCCTTCCCGTCCTGCTCCAACTCCTCAAGACGTCGCATCTGCTTGTCATAATTGTAACGGCGCTCCACCATGACCTCAGCAACCTTCGGGTATGTGGAATGGTAGCATACGTTGAGAAGAAGCTTCATCTTAGAATAGTCTGTAGGAGCCTCCCCCGCCTTTCTCGTCTGGACAACCACAACCTTGTCGCAGCCTCTCTCAAATGCCCTCGCATAAGGGATAGAGTCCACAATGCTTCCGTCCAGATATGCCTTACCGCCAATCTTCACCGGAGCACACATAAGCGGTACCGAGCACGACGCCTTGCATATCTGCAGGATGCTCTCCGGCGTTCCGTCATCCGACAGATACTCCGCCTCTCCCGTCTCACAGTTCACCGCAACAAACTCCCTCTCCACCTTCGACGCAAAAAAGCTGTCAAAATTGAGAGGCTCCTTATCATAGGCAAGCATCTGGTCAAGGTCAAGAACCTTACCGTTGTTCTTGAGTGTTCCAAGCCCGTAGTATGCGTCCGCATTCTCATGTGTTATGACCTTCCTAGTCCTGCCCTCCTGCCCTGCAATGAAATTCACCGCATTGCCCGAACCGGCAGACACCCCAATAACATAAGGAAATGAAATATGATGCTCCAATAATGAGTCAAGGACACCGGCGGTAAAAATACCTCTGAACGAGCCGCCCTCTAAAACAAGTCCTATCTTACTCACATCGTCACCTCCAGCTTGATGATATAATTCGTACTTTAACGGACATCTGTTGCTTTTTCCAAAAATACGAGTATAATTATACTAAAGTCCCCCAAAATGGTCAATGGACACAATTATACACATCTGTTACATAAGTCCATAAGTCGGTAGCAATACAGAAGCGCATCGACTGCTTGCAGGCGCATTCCAAAAGGAGGTTTCCCATGAACGAACAAGATGTACGAGTTATAAAATCAAAAAAGGCAATCCGCGATGCCCTGTTTTCCATACTCGCAACCAAGCCCATAAACAAGATTACCATTAAGGAGATATCCGAAACAGCGGGCATCAACCGAAAGACCTTCTACTCACACTATTCCAGCATTGAGGACATCATAACCGAGATGGAAAATGAGCTCGTTGTGAGCATCGACTCCTATCTAAAGAACTGTATAATTGCAGAATATGGGCTGAATCCCTACTATTTTATACAGTTCATAAATGAAATTTATTCGAGCAATCCCGGTTTTTGCGAGAGTCTCGTCTCCGTGCACAATTATCACTTTTTAGCCGAAAAGATTAAGAAGGTATTCAAAAAACAGCTTACGGACAGTATGAACCTTCCGGACAAGGACAGGTATATTCTGGATTTCAAAATTGAATTCTACCTAAGCGGTGTGAGCTCGGTATACATTGACTGGATAAAACAAGGGAAACCATGCCCGTTTGAAGAACTCTCAGTTATTATAAATAATCTTGTCCTTGAGCAGCTCCCTATATAATCTGCATCACATCAGCCAATAAAAAAAGAACTTTCAAGCCCGATATATACCCGAAATGAAATTCCATGTATAATCACTAATAAAATCGGCTATGAAAGTTCTTTTTTATTTGCCACAAAATATTTTCCGTAATCTAATGAGCACTACTGCCCGGCTATCCACCCGCGCACCTGCTCAATATCCGCATTTACCGCCTTTGCAATATTCTCCATGGACATTCCCATCTGCGATAAGGTTATCGATGTCTCCTTCTGCGTCTCAATTCGCCCCTCCGCACGTCCGTTTTCACTTGCCTCTCTCTTCGCCTCGTCTATAGTCTCCTCAATCTCATCCTTCATCAACCTTCTGAGTGCTTCACACATCGTATTCTCCCTCCTTACCTTCTCATACAGCTCGTAATTTGCCGACATACTGACCTGCAGCACCGCGTCGGCGTCTGACTTCTCACTCTTTCCTATGTAACTCTCCATAGCCCTCACAAACGTCTCAATGTCCTTCTTCTCTGCGTTTCTCGACAACACTCTGAGACTGTTGTGCTGCTCCGGTGCCAGCTCCTTTGTCACAACTATCTGCGCCGGGATAAAAAAATTTCTTAAATAATATATTCCGTCATATACCTTCTCAATCTCTATTCCCTGCGCTCTCAGCATCGCAACCATACTAACAGGGTACTCCTCGCGCACCATCGATATCGTAAGCTCGTCAGCGCGGATTGCGTCAACCCTCTCGCCCAGAGCCTTGTACATGCAGGCATAGCCAACTGTCTTGTAAAAATCATCTATCGACATCGCATCGCCCGGGCATTTGTACTCGATTATATTATTCTGTCTGAATATGTGCCCTATCTGGTTCTTTAGTTTTACGTTCCCATTCTTTTCAACTATCAACAGGTCTATCTGCA
>CAMEEX010000127.1 GCA_945915235.1 uncultured Clostridia bacterium
GAATACGCAGATTTTTGATGAGCTGACCCGTGAGACCAATGTGGATATCAGCATATATTACGGAGATACAGCGATGTATTCTACAATTGCTGATGGCAGCGGAAATACGCTTACCGGTAATAAGATTAATGATATCGCATACGATTCAGTGAAGGCGGACAGTATATTTTTTATGAATTCGGTGAAGCTTGGCGGCAGAAATTATTCTGCATGGTATGCGCCGCTTAAGAATTCTGATGGGAGCATTGTAGGTGCTATATGTATCGCGATAGATTCAGGAATAGCAATATCGGCATATCAGAATATTATCAAGTATAATGTTGTTTTTATGGTTGTACTTCTTATTATAATAGTAGTGGCTGCCGCACTTCTGATTACAAGAATCCTCAGGGGAATTAAGACTGCCATAAGTAATCTTGACGAGGTGGCAGATGGTAATCTTGCCGTGCTTGTTCCGGAGAAGTTGTTAAATCAGAAGAATGAAATAGGAAACATAGCCAGATCGGTACGTTCACTTCTTGATGGCCTTACTACGATTGTACACGGAATTAATCACTCCACTAAGGAATTGAATTCTTTTTCTGCCAAGTTTAAGGATAATTTTGACACGATAAGTTCTTCAATTGCGAACATAGATACGGCTGTTGATGAAATTGCCAACGGTGCAACTAACCAGGCAAATGAGACACAGAAGGTGAGCGAACAGGTTGAACGTATGGGTAAATCCATCGATTACATGAGTGATACGATATCAACTCTTGCAGACAGTGCGGAAAACATGAAGAGCAGGAATGAGGACGCTGAATCTAATCTTGACACGCTTGTTGAGATAAGCAACAAGACAAAGGCGTCTGTCGATGAGATACAGAAGCAGACTGTGGAGACGAACCGGTCAGCCATGGATATCCGCAGTGCTACGGAGATGATAGCAGATATTGCCAGCCAGACTAACCTCCTCTCACTCAACGCTTCCATTGAGGCGGCGAGAGCAGGCGAGAACGGAAGGGGCTTTGCTGTTGTTGCGGATGAAATAAGAGTTCTTGCTGACCAGTCTACCGAGTCGGCAGAGAAGATAAAGGGCATCATTGAGAAACTTATCGAGAACTCCAACACGAGTGTACAGACCATGAACAATGTTGTTGATGAGATTAAGCGTCAGAACGAGAAGATAGATGACACGAAGAGTGTGTTTGGCGTCCTAAAGACAGAGATAGACAGTGTGACATCATCTATTGAAGGTCTTGCGGACAAGGTTGAGGATATTAACGGACTCAAGAACAGCGTGACGGAGAGCGTTGAGAGTCTCGCGGCGATAGCACAGGAGAATGCCGCCGGAACTGAGGAGACCTCTGCTTCGATGGTTGAGCTCAGCCAGATAGTAAATGACTGCAACCAGAACACCTCGAAGCTTATCGGACTCTCGCAGGAGTTACAGGACGATATCGGAAAGTTCAAGCTGAATGGGCAGCTTGAGAACCTCGAGTAAGCAGTAAAGAGCAGGGATTGATTAAGATACAGGCACAGCCGTGTTGATTTAATCTCTGCTCTTTTTTCTTGCATAAGCCGTGAAAAAAGCTTAAAATGTATACATGACGTGGAAGTTATCAATAGCAGATAATACTATTTTGAAAATCGGAAGAGAGGTATGTTATGGAGAAGAGAAGATTTGATAAGCTTGGGATTGAGACATCGCTGCTCGGCTTTGGCTGTATGCGTTTTCCGCTCAGGGAGGACGGCAGTATCGACGAGGCAGTTGCAGAGAAGATGTTAGACCTCGCTATGGCATCCGGAGTTAATTATTATGACACGGCATATCCGTATCATAACGGTGACAGCGAACCGTTCCTTGGAAGAGTTCTTGACAAGTATGACAGAGCTTCATATTATCTTGCAACCAAGCTGCCTGTATGGAAGCTTGAGAAGAAGGAGGATGCAGAGAATATTTTTAACGAGCAGCTTAAGAGGCTTAATAAGGATTATGTTGATTTTTATCTGCTTCATGCACTTAATAAGGACAGATTTAACAAGGTGTTAGAGCTTGGCGTAATTGAAGTGTGTGAAAAGCTTAAGGCGGAAGGAAAGATTAAGTACCTCGGATTCTCATTCCATGATGATTATGATGCCTTTGAGAGAATTCTAACATACAGAGACTGGGATTTCTGCCAGATACAGTACAATTATATGGATACAGACGAGCAGGCAGGGGACAGAGGCTACAAGCTTGCCAGGCAGATGGGCGTTCCGATGGTTATTATGGAGCCGGTAAAGGGTGGTTCACTTGCGAGCCTGCCTGATGAGATAGCTGCTAATTTCAAGGAGTTCAGACCTAAGCAGTCGATAGCGTCATGGGCGCTGCGCTGGGTCGGCTCGCATGACAATGTGAAGGTTATTCTGAGCGGTATGTCGGCAATGGAGCAGGTAGAGGATAACTTAAAGACCTTTAAGAATTTCACACCTTTGAGTGCGGACGAACAGGCACTCGTAGCCGACACGGCGGCATCGCTTAAGAGCAGGATAAGGAATGGATGTACAGGGTGCCGTTACTGTATGCCTTGTCCGGCTGGAGTTAATATTCCGGGAAACTTTTCAATATGGAATCATTATAATGTTTATGGAAACAAGGAACAGTTACAGAAAAGCTGGGACGGTCTTATTGACAGCGAGAAGGCACACAACTGTGTAAAGTGCGGCAAATGTGAGAAGGTTTGTCCACAGAAGCTTTCAATCCGTGATAATCTTGCTCTTTTACAGAAGGAGCTTGATGAGGCAGTGAAATAATGTGGAGATTTTTTGCGGAGGAGTATTCTTATTGCAAAGAGCTTGTGAGTTTTTTCAGGCTCAAAAAGAGAATGAACGAGCTGCATTTTCAGATTTTTGCGGGAAATACACCTGAAGGTACGCAAATAGAGCTCGTCGTGGCAGGAAACTCGCCGGTTAAGGCGGCGATGGCAGCGGGCTATGTGATGAAAGGACAGACAGTTGATGAGGCAGATGTGTGTGTCTGCCTTGAGCCGTGTGCACAAGCCGGGCAGGGCGCGGGAATGTGCGTGGAGATACATGATACCATGCAGGAAAAATATTTTTATCCCGATATCTGTCCCGTGCATGGCTATGAGGAGTACAGCTCAGACAATGAGTGCTTTGCGGCGTGGTATGACACGCTGACCTGCTTTTACATGCAGCATCAGCTAGTATTTTTCAGATGCGATGCGGGCTGGGCTGAGGGCTTTTATGACTTTATGAATGGCTTTTGGGCGGCGTATGAGAGCAGACACCCGTTCCACCATGTGTATGCGGAGAGGAAGCTTGCAGGGAAGTACGATGCGGACAGTGTGTTAAAAAAGCTTCCGGGCAGCAGGGTGGTGTGGATAAACCACTACAAAGATATTTTTAACCGTAAGGGACAGAGCCTTGAAATCCAGAAGAAATCGCCATCTCTGATATTTGCGAAAAAGGAAGGGCAGCTTATATATCAGGGCTCGAGGGAATGTCAGAGCTTCGGTAATGAGCACTTTTATTACACAAGCTGTATGATGAACTGCCTTTTTGACTGTGAGTACTGCTATCTTCAGGGAATGTATCCGTCGGCGGACGTGGTAATATTTATGAATATCGAGGATATTTTCAGAGAGGTGGACAGGCTTCTTTCGGAGCACCCGGTCTATTTATGTATATCTTACGATACCGACCTGATAGCGCTTGAGAGCATCACGGGATACTGCAAAAGGTGGATTGAGTACGCAAAGGAAAAGACGGGGCTCACGATAGAGCTCAGAACCAAGGCTCGGTTACCGGAAAGCTTTTTGCAGGCGCTTGACAAAAAAGAATGTGAAAATATTATCTTTGCTTTCACTTTGTCCACGGACATGATACAGTTATCCTATGAACATAACACACCGTCGATACAGGCGAGGATAGAGTCGATAGGGCGTGCGGCGCGGCAGGGGCTCAAGGTCAGAGTATGCTTTGACCCGCTTATCACGCAGGGCGACCTCGGTGGGCGCAGGTCGGAGTACGGTGAGCTTATAAAGCAGTTGTTTGACAATGTTGAGCCGGAGCTTCTGTATGATGTGAGCCTCGGCGAGTTCAGGGTTCCGTGCGATTACTTAAAGCGCATGAGAAAGCGCAGACCGGGGTCGGAGCTTCTGGCGTATCCGTTTGCCGCAGAGGACGGAAGTTTCTGTTGCGGTGAGGCGGGGACGGAGCTGGCAGATTATGTGGAAAGCTGTCTGGGTAAAAAGCTTCCGCCGGAAAAAATATATCGTTGGAGATAGCAGCAGATGGAAAAGGCAATAGTCACGGGCGCGTCAAGCGGAATAGGGGCAGCCATAGCGGCGGCGCTTTTAGGGCGCGGCATGGAGGTGTACGGTATTGGGAGGGATTTTCGAAAGCAGGAAGAGCTAATGAAAAATCCTTTATTTCACGCGGTGGTGTGTGACCTGAGAAAACATTCCGATGTGGAGAGGACGATATGTGATATCAGAAAATCGGCAGGACCTGTCGACGTTCTGGTGAACAGTGCGGGTGCAGGATATTTCGGACCGCATGAGCAGATAAGCCCATCGAAAATCCATGATATGGTGTCTGTAAATATTGAGGCGCCGATGATAATTGCCGGGCTTTTGCTTCGGGATATGAAGAAGAACGGAGGATTTATTATAAATATATCCTCGGTTACGGCGAAAAAGTCAAACACCTACGGCTGTGCCTACGGAGCGACGAAGGCGGCGCTTACGAGCTTTGGAGAGAGTCTTTTTGACGAGGCGCGTAAGTACGGAGTTAAAGTGCTGAACATTCACCCCGACATGACGGAGTCCGCGTTTTACAGAAATGCGGATTTTTCCTCGTGTGAGGAGGAGGATTTAAGACTACTGCCGGAGGAGATTGCACAGTGTGTTATGGCTGCCTTGGATATGAGAGCAGGGGCGGTTGTGACAGATATCACTGTCAAGCCCCAGAGGCATGGAATAAGAAGAAAATAGACACAAAAAAGCAGTGGAATGGAGATTAGTATGATACTTGATATGTTCAGTTTAAAGAGTAAGGTCGCGATTGTCACGGGAGCCAACACAGGACTCGGCCAGGGAATGTGTGTGGCACTTGCACAGACGGGAGCGGATATTGTCGGAGTGGCAAGAAGGGACTGCGATGAGACAAAGAGGCTTGTCGAGGAGACGGGAAGCAGATTCTTGCAGGTTAAGGCGGATCTGTCTTCCATGGAACCGATAGATATGATAATAAAAAGTGCGGTGGAGCGCTTCGGACATATAGATATCCTTGTCAATAATGCGGGCATAATAAAGAGAAATGATGCGATAGATTATACCGAGGAGGACTGGGATTCGGTTGTGTTTCTGAACCAGAAATTTACGTTCTTTCTGTGTCAGGCAGCGGCAAAGCAGTTCATCGCACAGAACAGCGGTGGAAAGATAATAAACATTGCATCAATGCTCTCCTATCAGGGCGGTATCAGGGTGCCTTCTTATACGGCGAGCAAGAGTGCGGTGCTTGGGCTTACGAGAGCAATGGCTAACGAATGGGCTAAGTACAATATCAATGTCAACGGAATTGCGCCGGGTTATATGGCGACGAACAACACGCAGGCACTCAGAAGCGATGACGACAGGAGTGAGGAGATATTGTCCCGTATACCTGCGGGACGTTGGGGAACACCGGAGGACATGGCAGGTGCGGTTGTGTATCTTGCATCTGCAGCTTCGAACTACGTCAACGGCTTTACGCTTGCAGTGGACGGCGGCTGGCTTGCAAGATGATAAGTGTTTCGTGAGATAATAAGCTCAATTGTTTGACATTTATTATAGAATTGTGCTAAAATTACCCATGTGTTACGGCATATTTTACAGTATAGCCGGAAGAAAATCAGATTATTTTATCCGGGGGAGGATATGTTATGGTAAGAAGACATTTAATCGGAAAAGCAGCCCTCGCTGTCACGGCAGCCATGGTTATGATTTCCGGGTGCAGTAAGAATGTGGACTCAGATGCCACACAGCCTGAGTCGACAAGCAATCAGGTGGAGAGTTCTTCACAGGAGACGACTACAGACAACCAGAAGGAGACCAAGGACGACGATAGGAATGATGCCGACGACAAGGATAAGCCTAAGACCGACAAGGTTGACAACGGTTTCCCTTCATATAGTTCCGATACGAGCCTTGTGCCGACGGGGGAGACGGTTAGAAGCTTCCTGACGGGTGAGTGGATGAATGATACGGTTGCGTACCGCAGACCGCTGGCAGTTATGATTAACAATATTGAGGCAGGACTTCCACAGCATGGAATAAGCAAGGCAGATGTTATATTCGAAGGGCAGTGTGAGGGCGGTGTGACGCGTCTCATGGCGGTTTTTCAGGACTATGATGATGTGGACTCCATCGGTTCAATAAGGAGCTGCCGTGACTATTATCCTTTCCTTGCGGCAGAGTATGATGCGGCATATTATCATTTTGGACAGTCGGATTTCGCGCTTGAATTTTTAAGTGACCCTGAGCTTAGGACCTTTAACGGTATGAACGGAAAATATAATTATGAGAGACGTTCTGACAGAGTTTCGCCTCACAATGTATTCTCAACGCCGGAGAATCTGGTCACGGCGATGGTCAACAACAAGGTTACAACATATCTCGACGAGGATTTCGAGGCACCGCTCAAGTTTAACACTTCATCTGAGCCGATAAGCTGTCCTGACGGGGAGAAGTGTATAACCCTTGAGACCGGCTATGCATACAATAATGCTTACTTTAAGTACAATTCAGAGGATGGTCTGTATTATCGCTACGAGTACGGTGAACCTCAGATTGATGAGATGACGGGTGAGCAGCTTGCAGTTGAGAATATTCTTTTTAAGCTGGTTCCGGGCGAGCAGTACTGGAACGGTTCACCGCTGTATCTTCTTACAGGTGAGGGAGTCGGCCTGTATGTGACCAACGGAACCGCCCAGTGGATTAAGTGGAGCAAGCAGGTTGACGGAATTAACACTAACCTTGGATGTAACTATACATACGGATACGGCCCTACAACCTACACTTACGAGGACGGTACGGAGGTCACCTTCAATCAGGGCAATACCTGGGTATGTATCTATGAGGAAGAGAACAAGGGAAATATAAAGATTAAGAGCAAATAATAGTTCAACAAAAAACTTCGTGCCACACTGCATTGAGCGGTGTACACGAAGTTTTTTTTGAGTTTATTTTGTTTGATAAATATGCAGGCTTAAAAAGCAATTTCTTTGCTTTATAATTGCAGGCGGCGCATCTCGTAAAATTCACCTTTAAGTTCCATGAGCTCATCGTAGCTTCCGTATTCGGTGCAGTGTCCCTCACGAAGGACGGCAATCTTGTCTGCGCCCTTGATGGTCGACAGCCTGTGTGCAACAATGAAGGTTGTCCTGTTCTTGGTGAGATTGTTTAATGCCTCCTGAATTTCTTTCTCGGAGATACTGTCGAGAGCTGAGGTTGCCTCGTCAAGTATTATTATATCAGGGTCACGGATAAGTGCGCGGGCTATGGAAATACGCTGACGCTGTCCGCCGCTTAACTTTCCGCCGTGTTCTCCGACAACCGTGTTGAGCCCGTCAGGAAGCCCGTCTATAAAGCTTCGCAGGTTGGCAGCGTCGATTACCTGATTTAGTTTTTCTTCTGATACTTTTTCCATTCCATATGTGATATTGTCCCTTATAGTTCCTGAGAAGAGAATGGAGGTCTGAGGGACAACGGCGATGTGCTGTCTGTAGGAGTGAAGATTGATGGTGTTCATGTCCACGCCGTCTAGGAGCACGCGGCCGGAGTCGGGCTTGTTAAAACCTATTACCATGTTGAGGACGGTTGATTTTCCGGCACCCGATTCGCCGACAAGGGCTATGGTCTCGCCTGCGGCAACATGCAGATTTAAGTGGTTTAAAACAGGCTTGCTGCTGTCGTAGGCAAAGCATAAATCCTGAAAATCAAATTCACCGCGAACCGTCTTAACCTTTGTCTTTCCCTTGTTGTTCTCGACATCATTTGCCAGGAGAACCTCACCCACCGAATTGACCGACTCAAGTCCTTTCGATATTATAGGCAGAAGGTTTATAAAGCTTGAAATCTGGTTGACTATCGTGGAGAAGTAGGTCTGGTAGAGGGTTATGTCTCCGACGGTTGTCTGACCGTGAAAGGCAAGGTAGCCTGTAAAGCCGAGACACAACACCTGAAATACCTGGAAAACGCACCAGCCGACGGCACCGAAGTTAGCCTGAACTATATCGAGGCGGTATCCGCTCTTGGCGACGGAGCTTAGCTGGTTTTCCATCTTGTCTATCTCCTCGTCCTCAAGTGCATGTGCCCTTGTAACCGGGATAAGCTCGACCATCTCCATGACCTTGGCTGAGGTCGTCTCCATCTCTTTACGGAAGTTCGAGTTGGTGCGCTTGATCTGGTTCTTGAAGGCGACCATCGTAAGTGCGGCTACCGGACCGCATATAACGAAGAATATGAGCACCGTTCGGCTTCTCATTCCGGTCACGGCAAACGCTACGATGAGGTTTAACAGGATGGTTAGAATGTTGGTAAACAACTGCTGTGAAAGTGTTTCTATCGCTTCGACATCACGCATAATCTTAGATTGAAGTCTTCCGGACTGCATCTCCTTGTGGTAGGTGATGGATAGCTGTTGCAGCTTTCTGACCAGCGCACCGCGAAGTCCTGCCTCCATATTTCTTATGGCGAGGCTTCGAAAATGTACATAGAGGTAGTTTGCCGGCATGTTCACGAGGACGAGAGCTATCTCTACTATTATATAGAAGAGGATGCCCGATAACCCGCTGTCGTCTGTGCCGGAAGCGATGTTGATGACCCCTGCCGTTGCGACCGGGAGATACCAGACACAGGCATGCTTGAGTGCAAAGAATAGACCAGAGAGCATAAGCTGCATGTAATGCCCTTTGTACAGGCTTAGAAGTATGCGAAGCGGCTTCTGCTCATGTCTGCCATAGCTGTCTATGA
>CAMEEX010000128.1 GCA_945915235.1 uncultured Clostridia bacterium
TGCTTAAAAATTCCTTCAAGCATATACACTCCCGCCTCAAGCCAGCTCTCCCTTGTCAGCCCCGTGTACGGGCTGAGCTCAAAATCAGTGTGCTTTGGTACAAACCTTCCCATAAGAAACTCCCTTCTACATTCTCTGCGCGCTCTCAAGCGTGTGCTTTAAGAGCACCGATGTCGTGACAGTTCCGACTCCACCCGGAACAGGTGTGATGGCTGTTACATTCTCTGCCACCTCTGCATAATCTACATCCCCGCACATAACACCGTCGACAAAATTGATGCCGACATCGACAACTATCTGCCCCGGATTGGTGTGAGCCTTCTTTATCATCTTTGCGCTTCCCGCACATGCGACAAGAATATCCGCCCTGCGGCACTCCTCCTCGATATTCTTAGTTCTTGTGTGGCATATCGTGACGGTCGCATTCTTTCCGAGCATCAGCATCGCAAGCGGCTTGCCTACAACAAGGCTTCTCCCCACAATGACAACCCTCTTTCCGGTCAGATCAACCTTATAGTGCTCCAAAAGTTCCATAACCGCCTGCGCCGTGCAAGGTGCATAGCCCGTGCTGTCCCCCGCGAAAACCTTCGCCGCATTGACCATGCTTATGCTGTCCACATCCTTGTCAGGTCTTATAAGCTGTTTTAATCTGTCATCGCTCAACTGCTTAGGAAGCGGTCTGAAAACCAGAATGCCGTGTACCTTATCGTCATCGTTAAGCCGCACAATCGTCTGCTCAAACGATGCCTCATCAATGTCAACAGGAAGCTTTATAACCTCGACCTCCGCCTCGACGGCACCGAAGCGCTTCATTATCCCCTTCTCGTAGGCGATATCGTCCTCCCGCTCACCAACTCTTACCACAGCGAGTTTAGGATATACGCCCCTGTCCTTTAGCTGTGCAACGCGGCTCTTAAAATCCTCTGCCATAGCCTTGACAGCCGGAATACCTCTGTATTCTGTCATAGAAAACCTCACCTTTTAAATATTTACAGTCCCATTTTTCCGAACACAACATCATAAACTTTGTCGCACACGTCCCTGCATCTTCTCTGGTACGCCATCGTCTGCTCGTTGAGCCCGTCAGCCTGCTCCCTGTTCTTCATAAGCTTCGTGTTGGCATATACGCTCAATGCCGCCCCGTCAGCCGCCGCACGGCATGCCGCCGCAGCAACGCCCACGTCGCTGACTGCGAGCACCGAGCCCTTTTTCGTGAGCTCCTCGAGCATGCCAAGAAGCTTGTCACACTCCTTTAAAATCTCAAGCGGTGTCTGCGAAGCCACGACAAGCGCCTGCTCTAAAATCTCTGCCCTTCCCGGCTCGTCCTTCGGAATCGAATAAGCTCTTGAGAGCGGATAGAAGCCCTCCGCGTCCTTGTCAATAAGCGCAAGAAACACCTTTTTCTCAAAATCCGTATTCTTTATTATGCGCTCGATATCCTCCTGATACTGTGCATATTTTTTCTTGCCCGAGGTGAGATTAGCCACCATCCGGCATAATGCCGCCGAAACCGCACCAAGCAGTGCACTCGCACCGCCGCCTCCCGGTGTCGGCTCCTTTGTTGAAAGTCGTTCTATAAAGTCGTATGTATTGTCCATTTTATTTCCCCATGCTGTTTTTCTGTGTGAAAAATATATCTAAGACAGTAAAAGACACTGTCTAAGATATATTTTTCACACTACCCTGACCGGGTTTGTAATTCCAATTTTACTTTGCAAGAATGTCCTCAATCTTTGCAAGCTCCTCAGCCGTGAAAGGCGCCGCATTCACAATCTGGCAGTTCTCCGTAATCTGTGAAGGCTTCGACGCACCGATGAGAACACTTGTCACCTCGCCGTCACGCAGATCCCAGGAAAGTGCCATCTGTGCAAGTGACTGTCCTCTGCCCTCAGCTATCTCGTTGAGTGCTGAAATCTTTGCGAGCGTCTCCTCATTTATGGCGTTCTCCTTAAGAAATCTTCCGTCGGTTCTTATTCTGCTGTCCTCAGGTATTCCGTGAAGGTACTTGTTGGTCAGAAGTCCCTGTGCGAGCGGACAGAATGCTATAATTCCGATGCCGTTAGCCGCCGCGTATGACTTAAGACCGTCCTCCTCTATGTCCCTGACGAACATTGAATACTTTCTCTGATTTATTATGAACGGTGTCTTGAGCTCTGTGAGTATTTTCACCGCCTGCTCTGTCTGAACCTTATTGTAATTGGAAATTCCGACATAGAGAGCCTTGCCGCTCTTTACGATGGAGTCGAGCGCGAGCATGGTCTCCTCGAGCGGTGTCTCAGGATCCGGTCTGTGATGATAATAGATATCCACATAGTCAAGTCCCATTCTCTTTAAGCTCTGATCAAGGCTCGCGATAAGGTACTTTCTTGAACCCCAGTTGCCGTAAGGGCCTTCCCACATATCGTAGCCCGCCTTTGTGGAAATCACAAGCTCGTCCCTGTACTGACCAAGTCCGTCCTTCAATACCCTGCCAAAATTCTCCTCGGCGCTTCCCGGAATAGGCCCATAATTATTTGCAAGGTCGAAATGTGTGATGCCGTTGTCAAAGGCGGTCTCACACAATGCCTTCATATTGTCAAAGGAGGCATTGCTTCCAAAATTGTGCCATAAACCAAGAGAAACCATAGGGAGCTTGAGTCCGCTCCTGCCACATCTGATATACTTCATCTTCTCATATCTGTCTGCCGCTGCAATATACATAAAAAACCTCCAATAAATAATAGTTATTTTTCACAAAAATAATACCACACCAACGTCAAAAAGGCAACAAAACAAACATAAAACATCAAAAATCAAAGGCGGTACAACCTGCTCTTTTTCAAGTCATACCGCCTTTCAGACAGATACCCGCCTCTGCCGATGCTGTCTGCCATATTATCCTTTTATTCCATATCAAGAAGCTCCTGATAGAACTTGGAGTAATCCGTTCTTCCTTCCTTGATGCACTTTATCGCCGATGAAGGGTGGCTGTTTAACACTCCCGTGAGAAGATAAGGCAGATCAAAGCCCCACTTGTCAGGTCCCTCCTTCAGCTTGTTCATGTGCTTCTCCACGAAATTCATAACAGGAAGAAGATTATACTTAGGGTTACGCAGGAAGGATAAGAGCTGCTCCATGTAGCAGTTTCCGGCGCCTCTTCCCATTCCGCTCATCGTGGCATCAAGATAGCTTGCACCGTTTATTGCTGCCTCTATCGTGTTGGCAAAGGCGAGCTGCTGGTTGTTATGCGCGTGAATACCAATCTTTTTGCCGTACTTAGCCGCTGCTGCCATGTATCTTGCCGTGAGTCGTCTCACCTGCTCCGGGTAGAAGGCTCCGAAGCTGTCGACCAGATAGATGCAGTCCGCGTCGGACTGTACGAGAAGCTCAAGTCCGTTATCAAGATTCTCATCGTCCACCTTCGACACAGCCATAAGGTTGACCGTGACCTCATAGCCCTTCTCCTTGGCATCGCTTATCATGTCAATCGCCGTAGGTATCTGGTGAATATAGGTCGCCACGCGTATCATGTCGATTACGCTGTCCTCCTTGTTGATGATGTCCTTCTTGTAGTCGGTTCTTCCGACATCTGCCATCACACATATCTTGAGGTCTGAATCATTATCTCCGACTATCTCGCGGATATCGTCCTCGTTGGAGAACTTCCACTTTCCGAAGTCCTTCGGGTCAAATATCTCCTTCGATGCCTTGTAGCCAAACTCCATATAATCTACGCCCGCTGCGATATTCGTCTTATATAAATCCTTGACAAACTCCGTTGTAAAACCGAAATTATTGACAAGTCCTCCGTCTCTTAATGTTGCGTCCACAACCTTTATGTCCGGTCTGTAGGACACGATTGTTCCAAATGTATTGTCCATCTTTTTGCGCTCCCGTATTTATATATTTGCTTTAAAGCGTTGCGCTTTAAATCGTTAAAGTACTCTATAAATATACACAACGCACTTCTATTTGTCAACAGTAAATTTTTTATACGGAAAAGCAGTTGTCAAAACAGACCTGTTGCAACTCCTGCTATTCGTGCATCATCGGCGTGAACACCCTGCTGTTATGGACATCTTTTCCCTCCATGGCAGCCTTAGCTCTGCTCTGCGCCTCCTCACAGAATACCATCTGTGCCTCCGTTTTTGCATATTCCCTGTCAGCCTTTGTGCCGGAAGCCTTCTTTTGAAGTTCCGACACCCTGACATAGCTTCCGTCCGGCTGCATGAGCTGAGCCTTCACGTTGTCGGCAAGCTGCACATCGAGTATGTGCTTTACCTCAGCCTTGAGGCGTGCATCCTCTACAGGGAACATTATCTCCACACGCCTGTCAAGATTTCTCGACATCCAGTCGGCACTTCCCATATATATCTCAGGATTTCCGCCGTTCTCAAAGTAGAATATTCTGCTGTGCTCGAGGAAGGTTCCCACGATTGAGCGCACTGTTATGTTCTCGCTCACGCCCTCAAGCTGCGGTATAAGACAGCATATGCCCCTGACGATGAGCTCCACCTTCACGCCCGCCTCGGACGCTTTGTACATAAGCTCTATTATGTCCTTGTCGCACACGGAGTTCATCTTGGCGATAATATGTGCCTCCTGTCCCTCCTTGGCGCGCCTTATCTCCCTGTCGACAAGATAGTGAAATCTGTCCCTGAGCCACAGCGGCGCAAGAGAGAGCTTGTTCCAGCCTACAGGCTCCGAGTAACCGGACAGCATGTTGAACACTGCCGTCGCGTCCTCGCCGATGGCAGGCGAGCAGGTGAACAGCCCCATGTCGCAGTAGAGCTTCGCCGTAGAGTCATTGTAATTACCCGTTCCGAGATGAACATAGCGCCTTATTCCGTCCTCCTCGCGTCTGACGACGAGAGTAATCTTGCTGTGCGTCTTTAAGCCCACAAGACCGTATATAACATGGCAGCCTGCCTGCTCGAGCTTCTTCGCCCATATGATATTGTTCTCCTCATCAAAGCGCGCCTTCAATTCCACGAGCACCGAAACCTGCTTGCCGTTCTCCGCAGCCGCGGCGAGTGCCGCAACTATAGGCGAATTGCCGCTGACACGATAGAGCGTCTGCTTTATCGCAAGCACTGCCGGGTCCTTTGCCGCCTGCCTCACAAAATCGACAACCGGGTCAAAGGTCTGGTAAGGGTGATGTAAGAGTATATCCCCCTCCCTTATAGCCTCGAAAATATTTTTTCCGTCCATAAGCTCCGGTACAGGCGCCGGCGTGTACTTAGGTGTCTTTAGCTTCTCATAGCCGAAGCTTCCGTACATTTTCATAAGAAATGTTAAGTCCAGCGGGCCGTCTATCCTGTATATGTCGCTGTCGGTTATGGCGAGTTCGCTCTTTAACTTCTTTAAAAGCTGCTTGTCGATGTCACCCTGAACCTCGAGCCTGATTGCCTGCCCCCACTGTCTTTTCTTGAGCTGCTTTTCAATCTCCTTCAATAAATCCTCAGCGTCCTCCTCGTCAATCGAGAAATCGGCATTTCTCATAATTCTGTATGGATAAGCACAGAGAATGTCATAGTTTAAGAACAGCTTATCAATGTTGCGCTCGATAATCTCCTCGAGAAGAATTATCGTGTCCTCCTCACCCGGAAGCCTCACAAATCTCGGAAGCACCGACGGAACCTGAACCGTCGCGAACTCAGTCTCGTCGTCCTTGCTGTTCTTCTTTTTAAGCAGCGCCGCAATGTTGAGCGTCTTGTTTCTTATGAGCGGAAACGGTCTTGAAGAATCGACAGCCATCGGCGTGAGCACCGGATAGACGTCCTCATGGAAATATTTATCCACGAAACTTTTCTGCTCCTCGCTCAAAGCCTCATGACTTCCCACAATATGAAATCCCTCCGCACCCAGCGCAGGGACAAGCTCCTCGTTATAGATTTTGTATTGTCTTTTTACAAACGTATGCGTCTTTTCGTCGAGTGCCTCAAGCTGCTCCTTCGCCGTCATTCCCGCGATGTCCTTCTTCGTGTATCCGGCATTGACCATATCCTTGAGCGATGCCACCCTGACCATGAAAAACTCATCAAGATTTGAAGCTGTTATACTTAAAAACTTCAATCTCTCAAAAAGCGGATTTCCCGCGTCTGCAGCCTCGCCGAGCACCCTCGCGTCAAACTCTAACCAGCTTAATTCCCTATTAATAAATATTTTACTGTTTCCCATATTCCACCTTCACCTTTTATATATCATTTTTAATGTAAATCAGCGTTTCCTTCTTATCACCGGTTTGAGTCCGTACACTTCCTCGAAAAATTCGACACGCTCCATGAAGTATGATTTTTCAAGCGTGATATCCTCAAATGTGTGCGCCGTTATGACGAGCTTGTTGTCCTCGACCGCGACATCTATGTCCTGAAACTTCTGTCTATGCCCTCTGTCAAGCGAGTTGCTGACACGGAGTATTGCCGTGAGCTTCGCGATTGTCAGGTAGTCCTTCTTGTCAAAGCTCCACAGTGCATCGTCCGCGTCAAATGCCATCGTATTGTACTTAACGACGTTTGCTATAATCTCCCTCTCCTTGTGCGAGAGCCCTATTATCTCAGTCGACATTATTATGCTGTACGAGCACTGTTCAGGGTTTAACATATTGATATACTGTCCACAGTCGTGCAGTATGCAGGCTATCTCGAGGAGAAACCTCTCGCGCTCTGAAAGTCCGTGATATTTCTTGATGCTGTCAAATATCAGGAGTGCATTCTTCTCTACAAGGCTGACGTGCTCGCCCCTTATCGAGTAACGCTGCGATATGTT
Organism: uncultured Clostridia bacterium; assembly: GCA_945915235.1. GTDB lineage: Bacteria > Bacillota > Clostridia > Lachnospirales > Lachnospiraceae > CAG-882. The sequence continues at coordinate 6,748 of CAMEEX010000128.1, forward strand.
CTTGGCTGCCGCGAGGATATCCGCATTAAAGTCATGCTTTAACTCAAAACGCTTCGTCTTCTGTGCGTGCTCAACCGCCATGCCGTCACACAGGCTTACCTGCGGCATCCATATATCCTCCGCCTGCGTAAAATCAAGCATTCTCATGTACACCATCGCGCTTGGCAGAATGAGCTTCGCCTGATTTTCCTCGATGTTCATAAGACTCGCAATCTGCTCATCGTTCTCGTGGTATATCTTCTCGAAAAAGCTCTTGAACTTATGTCTTGTCGTGTACTCTCCGTCGTCAAAAAATTCCTTCATTCTGGCATAATACGGTACGCAGTCACCGACAAATATTATATTATGTATCTTTTTGCTCTTTAAGAACAATTCATTCAAAGTGACCATATCGTTGTCGATATACTCTCTCATTATGTCGACGTAGTTGACTATGTTCTGTGACATTGCCGACATAATGTTGCTTATCCTCACCGCGCCGAGCCTTACATTCTGTGTCGTCACAAGCGTGCCGTTGTTGAACATTGACACCTGCGCGCTGCCCGCGCCCACATCGACAAGCGCCGTTGACTTCTCGATAATCTTGTTGAACTTGTCATTTTTAGCGGCAAGAGCCTTGTATATAATAAAACGCTGCTCCGAATTGCTCAAAATCTCGACATCAAGACCTGTCCGCACCTTTATTCTGTCGAGAACTCTGACTGCATTCTTAGCCTCCCTCAGCGCACTCGTAGCAAATGCCCTGTAGTCGTCGATGCAGTAGTCCTTCATAATCTCGGAAAATCCATAGAGAATGTCACACATCTTCTCCACGTCCTCGAAATCGACCTCCTTCGTCTCGTAGGTATTCTTTCCGAGCTCAAAATTGTACCTGACATGGTCAATCTTCTTTATTCCGTAATCCCTTGATATCTCATAAATCACCATCTCCATGCAGCTTGAACCTATATCAATCGCCGCAAAGGTAGAGTATGCCATTTCCCTCTTCCTCCTTATTAATATCTTTTCATGCTAATTTTTAGATTTGTAGTTTCCGAGAAGCTTTATCGCTATAGCCTCCTCCTCAATTCCCCTGAGACAATTCTTCACGGCAGCGTCCGATATATGTCCTCCGAAATCCACATAGAACATGAACTCCCACTTTCTATCGCTTATCGGTCTTGACTCAATCTTTGTCATGTTGAGTCCGTTAAACATTATATGGCTGAGTATCGAGTAAAGGCTTCCGGCCTCATGCGGTATCTCAAAGCATATACTCACCTTGTCCGCATCCTCAGTCACTATCCTGTTCTTGGAAATTATTACAAAGCGCGTTGTATTTATACCGCTTGTGTTTATGTGTGGCGCAAGCACCTCCAGCCCGTACAGCTTCGCCGCCGTCTCACTCGCTATGGCAACCTGTGTCATATCCGCATCATCGACAATCTTCTTCGCCGCTATCGCCGTATTGGCTGCTCCAAGCTGCTGCCACCCCTTATCCTCAAGGAATTTTGCACACTGCATAAGCCCCTGCGGGTGCGAATACACCCTTGTGACCTTCGACAAATCCGTCCCCGGAATTCCGACCAGCGCGTGCTCTATTCTCACCGTCTCCTCGGCGACAATGTAGTTGTCATATTCTCTTAACAGGTCATAAGTATCATTTACAATACCAGCCGTTGAATTGTCCAGCGGAAGCACGGCATAATCCGCCTCGCCGTTCTTAATAGCCTCCATAGCCGCCCTGAAAGTCGGCACACAGGAACAGTCTGCGTCCTCACCGAAATATTTTAACGTGGCTGCATGGCTGTATGCGCCCGGAACTCCCTGATACACGATATGACAGCCCGCCTTTTTTAACTCCTTGACAGCCTCATGCGGTGCGGCATTGGAATGTTCACCCGCCTCAAGAATACCGTACTGGAGCTTGCGGCTGATTGCCATAATCTGCTTAAAGAGCTCATCGACACATCTTTTTCCGAAATCGTCCTCGACATACGCGCACAAGGTCTTTAGCTTCTCCTCCTCGCGCGCCTTATCGTACACCGCCTTGTTGTTGGCAATCTTATACTCTGCCACGTCCTTGCTTATCTCAAGTCGCTGCTTCATCAGCTCGACTATCTTCCTGTCTATAACATCTAACTTCTGTCTTGACTCTGCTCAATCTATCACGCCGCTATCCTCCGATATGTATATTTCTGACTTTTATTATCCTTATGCCATATGAACCGCTCCGCTCCAATACGGCATCTTTAATTCCGATTTTTGACTCTATA
>CAMEEX010000129.1 GCA_945915235.1 uncultured Clostridia bacterium
AGGGAGGGCTTTGTAAAGGAACTGAACGGGCTTGGTATTCCGGGTGTTACCTTCAAAAATGAGCCGTCAGTAAAATGCGGTATCACGGGAACACATATGACCGTGACGGTGAACGGCGAGGAGGAAGAAAGCCACGACAATGCTGATGGGCATTGCCATGAGACAGAACATATACATGCCGATGGACATTTCCATGAAGCGGAACATTCACATGCGGAGGAGCATTGCCAGGGAACGGAACATACGCACATGCATGAAAATAATTGCCATACTGAGCAGATGCATATTGAGGAACATAACCATGACATAGACCATGCACATTCCGACGGTCATCATCACCACCACAGCAGTCTGCACGATATCGAGCATATAGTCAGGGAGCATCTCGCACTGCCGAAAAAGGTGCAGGACGGTATTATGGCGGTGTATGGTCTGATTGCGGAGGCGGAGAGCCAGGTTCACGGGGTTCCGGTTACCCAGATACATTTCCACGAGGTCGGGACGATGGACGCGATAGCGGACATCACGGCGGTTTGTATGCTTATGAATAGGCTTGCCGTAGATGAGGTGGTTGTGTCGCCTGTACATGTGGGGAGCGGGCAGGTCAGGTGCGCGCATGGAATACTTCCGGTTCCGGCTCCCGCCACGGCTTATATTTTGCGGGAGGCGCCGATTTACGGTGGAAATATAAAGGGAGAGCTCTGCACGCCTACGGGCGCGGCTCTGCTCAAGTATTTTGCGACGGGCTTTGGAAGCATGCCTGCCATGAAGGTGCAGGGCATCGGCTATGGAATGGGCAAGAAGGATTTCGAGGCAGCCAACTGTGTGCGGGTTATGCTCGGTGAAACTGCTGATCATGCAGACGAGATATATGAGCTTAGCTGCAATGTCGATGATATGACGGGCGAGGCTGTCGGGTTTGCCATGGACAGGCTGTTCGAGGCGGGAGCATTGGACGTATATACAATTTCAATCGGAATGAAAAAATCACGTCCGGGAACGCTCATCAAGGTCATGTGCCGTGAAAATGACAGGGAAGCCATAGTTCAGGCAATCTTTAAGCATACGACAACTATCGGTATCCGTGAGAACAAGATGCGTAGATATGTTCTTGACAGGCACATGGAAAACGTGGAGACTGAGTATGGAACTGTTCGCTGTAAGGTATCATCAGGTTACGGCGTGGAGCGCAGAAAATATGAATACGACGATATCGCGCGCATAGCAAATGAGAATGGCGAGTCCATACAGAGCGTTGAGGCAAAAATACATTAAAAAATGGAGATCAGCTATGAAAAAAAGAATTTTGACATTGCTTCTTGTAATACTGGTGGCTGCCGGCACCACTGCCTGCCAGAACAGAACAAATACGAATAGTACGAGTACAAATAGCACAAGTCCTGACAAAAGGGACAGCGTTGTGATAGCGATAGGCTCCGAGCCTGAGACGCTCGACCCGACCAAGGGGTGGGGGCATGGTAATTCTCCGATAGTTCAGAGCACGCTGGTGAAATATAACGCTGATTTGAACTTTGAGAATGATTTAGCTACCGATTACAGTCTGTCAGATGACGGGCTTACCTGGACGTTCACCATACGCGATGATGCATTTTTTACCGATGGAGAGAGGGTTACTGCGGCAGATGTGGCTTTCACGCTTGAGACTGCCAAGGCGGCGCAGGGTTCCTTTGACCTTACATATATGGAGAGTGCCGTCGCACAGAATGAGAACACGGTTGTTATCACGCTTTCTAAACCGACCTCTATTTTTCTTAACACGCTCGCATCTGTGGGAATAGTGCCGGAGCATGCCTACAGTGCGGATTACGGGAGAAATCCGATTGGCTCGGGGCCGTATAAATTTGTGGAGTGGAGAGCGCAGGAGCAGATAATTTTCACGGCAAATGAGAATTATTACGGAGGCGTGCCCGAAATCAAAAATGTGACGGTGGTGTTCATGTCGGAGGACGCGGCGCTTGCGGCGGTGCAGGCGGGACAGGTCGATGTGGCATACTCCGTGGCGACGCTCGCGACCACGCAGGTGAAGGGCTATCATGTCGAGGCAATCACTTCAGCGGACAACCGTGGTTTTACGCTTCCGGTTCTTTCGAATGAGGGAAAGACAACCGAAGGCGGTGCGCCGATAGGAAACAATGTCACCTGCAACAGGGAAATACGTCAGGCCATAGCCTACGCGATAGACCGGGAGCAGATTGCGGAGGCGGTTTTAAATGGCTATGGCAGACCTGCCTATTCGGAAAATGACGGAATGCCGTGGAACAATTCTGATGTAAAGATAGAGACAGATGTGGAATATGCGAAGAAGCTTCTCTCTGATGCGGGCTGGGCTGACACGGACGGCGACGGCATTGTCGAGAAGGACGGCATCAAGGCTGAGTTCAGATGTGTGTACCCTTCGGGCGATTCGGTGCGTCAGGCGGTCGGAATGGCTGCGTCAGAGCAGTTGATGGCGGTCGGCATAAAGGTAAATGTCGAGGGCATGAGCTGGGACGAGATTACGAGGGTCATGTTCTCGGAGGCAGTTTTGATGGGCTGGGGTTCCTCAAGTCCTAACGAAACCTATTATTTGTACCGCTCGGAGGGCGCTCTGCTGGACGATTTCTATAACCCGGAGGGCTACATGAATGAGACGACGGACAGCTATCTGAATGCGGCTATGTCGGCGCTCACTGTGGAGGAGGCTAACGAGAACTGGCGTAAGGTGCAGTGGGACGGCACGACGGGCACGGCGATGCAGGGAGAGTGTCCGTGGGTGTGGATAGTAAATCTCGACCATGTGACCTATGTGCGTGACGGGCTTTCCATAGGCAATCAGCCGATTCATGGCCACGGTCATGGGCTGCCGCTTATTCAGAATTTGAATGAGTGGAGATGGACGGAATAAAATATTGCAGATTATAAAGAGGTAGCTATGGATAGAGGAATTTTTGCGCGGCTTGTTAAGAACTTTGTGGTGTACGGTTTGAGAATAATATCACTGTTGCTTGCCGTGAGCATCATAGCCTTCACGCTCGTGAGTGCATCGCCGATTGACCCCGTGCAGCAGTATATTCTGGGGCTTGGAACGGCTGTATCGCCGGAAAAGCGCGCGGAAATAGAAGCCTACTGGGGCGTAAATGAGCCACCTGTAAGGAGATATCTCACCTGGCTTAATGAGCTTCTGCATGGAAATATGGGTGAGTCGGCGATTTACCGCAGGCCTGTCTCGGATATTCTCTGGGAGCGCTTTGCCAATTCGCTTGCGCTCATGCTCTGTGCATGGGTGCTGGCGGGGGTTATAGGCTTTGCGCTTGGCTGTGTGATGGGAATGTACCGTGACCGTCTGCCGGATAAAATCATAAAAAAGGTGTGCTATATATTGAGCTCCATGCCGACCTTCTGGCTGGGGCTTTTGCTTCTGCTGGTATTTTCCGTGTGGCTTGGGTGGTTTCCGATAGGATTTTCGTCGCCGATAGGTGTGCTTAGTGAGAACGTGACTGTCGGACAGAAAATTTATCATCTTATTCTGCCTGCGTTTACGCTCAGCCTTATGTCATTTTCAAACATTGCACTTCACACCAGACAGAAGCTCATAGATGTCTTAAACAGCGAGTATGTCCTGTTTGCGAGGGCGAGAGGCGAGGGCAGATGGACTGTTCTGTGCCGCCATGGTCTGAGAAATATTCTGCTCCCGGCGTTGACATTACAGTTTGCGTCCTTTGCGGAGCTGTTTGGCGGCTCGGTGATGGCTGAGAATGTGTTCAGCTATCCTGGGCTTGGCAGTGCGGTGTCGGCGGCAGGCTTGCAGGGCGATGTGCCCCTGCTTCTTGGAATTACACTGTTTTCCACACTTTTTGTCAGTGTCGGGAACCTGATTGCAAATCTGCTCTACGGTGTTATTGACCCTCAGATCCGGGAGGTGGGCAGATAAAATGCAAAACAATACAAAACAACCAAGTTATGGTAGACAGCTATATAAAAGAAGTAACAAAAAACCACTAAATAGAATAAATTACCTGAATAACAGAAAGCGCGCAGTCATTCTGACAACAAGCTTAACAATAATTTTTGTGATTGTCTATGTGGCAGGTATGCTCATATCGGAGGACGCAGTGTCGGGAAGCTTCCTGAACGCGAAAATTGCTCCGTGTTTTAAATATCCATTTGGAACGGACGCGCTGGGGCGCAATGTTTTCCTTCGGACGTTGAAGGGACTGTCGGTGAGCATAACCGTAGGCATTGCAGCGTCAGCCATAAGCGCCGTGATTGCAGTGCTTGTGGGGGTCGCAGCGGCTGCGGGCTCAAGATGGCTCGATGCTGTAATCAACTGGATTATTGACCTGGTTATGAGTGTGCCGCATACAATTTTGATTATTCTGATATCCTTTTGCCTTGGGCGCGGAATGAAGGGGTTGCTTGTCGGCATTGCCGCGACGCACTGGTGCAGTCTCGCAAGAGTGATAAGGGGTGAGGTTTTACAGCTTCGCTCACAGCAGTACATAGCAGTGTCCCGCAGGCTTGGAAAATCGAGCGGTTGGATTTTTGTAAATCACATTCTTCCGCATCTTGTACCGCAGTTTTTTGTCGGTCTGGTGCTGATGTTTCCGCACGCGATTTTACATGAGGCGTCGATATCGTTTCTTGGCTTTGGGCTGCCGCCTGAGCAGCCGGCGATAGGAATTATTCTTGCGGAAAGCATGCGCTACTTATCAACAGGAATGTGGTGGACGGCGGTTCTGCCGGGGATAACACTTGTGCTTATAGTATTGCTTGTGGATAAACTGGGTGATAATATTAAAATGATACTTGACCCGTACAGAGCGCAGGAATAGAAAAGTATATTTTGAGGATTTTTATGGAACAGAAGAAGGATACACTGCTTGAAATACATAATTTGTCGGTATCGTTTAGTATGTATGGGCATGGGTTTGAGAGAACTAATTTAAAGGTTATTTCAGATTTACATTTGACCGTGCACCCGGGGGAAATTGTGGCGATTGCTGGTTCGTCGGGCTCTGGTAAGAGCCTGCTGGCATCTGCCATTCTTGGCATACTTCCCGACAACGCGGTGGTGGAAGGGCATCTGCACTACAAGGGGCAGGAGCTCACACCCGATTTACAGAAAAAATTGTGTGGGAAAGAGATTGCGCTTGTGCCGCAGTCCGTGGCGTATCTTGACCCGCTGATGAAGGTCGGGGCGCAGGTCGATGGACATTGCAGACCGAAGCCGGTGCAGAAGAGAAGAAAGCTGTTTGAGCGTTTGCAGCTTCCGGACAACACACCGCGGCTTTATCCGTTCCAGCTTTCGGGAGGAATGGCAAGAAGGGTGCTTGTTTCCACAGCGCTTATCACAGATGCAGAGCTTATAATCGCAGATGAGCCGACGCCGGGCATGAGCCTTTATCAGGCGCTCGAGGCGCTTAAGATGTTCCGTGAGATGGCGGACGAGGGCAAGGCGGTCGTTCTTATCACGCACGATATAGACCTGGCGGTTGAGTTCGCGGACAGGGTTGCGGTGTTCTATGCAGGGACAACTGTTGAGACGGCTCCTGTCTCCGATTTCAAAGCAGGTGTTGATGCGCTGAGGCACCCTTATTCCAAGGCGCTGTGGAGGGCACTGCCGCAGAATGGTTTTGAGCCGGTTCCGGGCTTTCAGCCTTATGCGGGAAATCTTCCAAGGGGCTGCCTCTTTGCGCCGCGCTGTCCGTATAGGACAGCAGAGTGTGAGAGGCAGGTTCCGCCCGTGCGCGAGCTCAGAGGCGGGGAGGTGAGGTGTTATCATGGCACTTGAGGCAAAAAATGTTTACTTCCGCTATGACAGAAAGCAGCCGTGGGTGCTCGAGGACTGCAACATAAAGGTGGAAAAGGGTGAACGGCTCGCAATTTTTGCGCCGAGCGGCTACGGCAAGTCCACGCTTGCCATGCTTCTATCGGGATACATAAAACCCGTCAGGGGAGATGTCCTGCTTGATGGCAAGCCGCTTCCGAAAAAGGGCGTATGCCCTGTGCAGCTCATCTACCAGCACCCCGAAAAGGCGATAAATCCGAGGTGGAGGCTTAGACGCGTGCTTGAGGAGAGCGGCAGGATAGATGAGAATGTAATTCGTGCCTTTGGCATTGAGACGGCTTGGCTTGACAGATATCCGAGGGAACTGTCGGGAGGCGAGCTTCAGCGCTTCTGTGTGGCGAGGGCGCTTATGAGCGGCGCCGATTATCTTATCTGTGACGAGATAAGCACGATGCTCGATGTGATTACGCAGGCACAGATATGGAAGGTTCTTCTGGAGGAGGCGGATAAAAGGAATATGGGTATCATCGCCGTGACACACAACAGGCATCTTGCCGACAGAATTGCGACGAGGACGATTGATTTGTCACTGTAGGCGGTATTGTATAAATGGATATATAAATTTGTAAATAAAGAAAAATAAGGAGGATTATCATGGAACCGATTTTAGTTAATACCGTGGATATTTCCGCGGCAGGAAAGAACTGTAAGGTGCTGATTGGCGACATAAACGGTGACGGGCGCATGGAGCTTGTGTGCGTGCAGGCAAACGGTGGGACGGACTCAAGGTATGTGCCGTTTTATGTGACCTGTGTGACGGCGTTTGCGCTCACGGGTGAAATGCTGTGGCAGGTTGGAACGCCTTGGGAGGAGCCGGGCGGCTTCGGTGCCGATTTCCCGGCACAGGTATATGACATAGACGGTGACGGCAGGCTCGAGGTTATTGCCGTTATGGCGGAGAATACAGTGGTTGAAAAATCAGGCGGCGACAGCGCTACAACGGACAGCAGTGCAGCTATTGTAGATAAGAACATAGTGGTAATCGATGGGCGCACCGGGCAGATTAAGAGAAGAAAGCCCGTCCCTGCGCCGGAGGCACATGACTGTATCCTTATTGCCAACCTCTCGGGAAATCCTACGGCGCGGGAGATTATCGTAAAGGACAGGTATGAGAATATGTGGGCGCTCGATGAAAATTTCGATGTCATGTGGACACATTCGGGCAATCTCGGGCATTTTCCGCTGGTTTACGATATCAACGGTGACGGCAGAGATGAGGTTATGGCGGGCTATGATATGCTGTCCGCTGACGGTGAGCTTATGTGGTCCTGCAAGGATCTGGACGACCATGCTGACTGTCTGTGGATTGGTGATGTGAACGGTGATGGAAAGCTCGAGATGTGTGTCGGCGGAAGTGTGACCTGCCTCTATGATATGGAGGGAAATGAGCTCTGGAGATACGACGGCTCCATAGAGTCACAGCATATTGCACTTGGAAAGTATATTCCGGGTGCGCCGGGGCTTCAGGTTTCCGGGCTTGACAGGATAAGCAGGGGCGACGGCTACAAGGGAATGTGGCACGGCAAGGACGGAATGTTCTTACTCGACTGCGAGGGCAAGGAACTCTGGAAGGAGGATAGAAAGACCGACGGCTGGCTCACGATTGTGAACACCTACCGCAACTGGAACGGCGAGGGCAGGGACTATATTCTCGCCTACAGAAGAGGCGGCGGTGTGATGCCTGCGCTATATGACGGGGATATGAAGGTGGTTGTCTCATTCCCTACGGACGGCTATGTTGTCAGTGCGGATTTGTTCGGAAGAAATATTGAGGATACGGTCATATATGCCGATGGAAAGGCTTGGATTTATTCGGGAACGGAGTATGACCTCTCGCAGGCACCGTCCGGCAGACAGCTTGCACAGCCGGACAAGCTGTTCCGCTCAACACTGTATCCGGGCTGCATTTATTAGGGGCATATAAAATATAGGTTTAAATAATATCGGCTTAGAAAAATACGTTCTGAAGTAATTCGGTCAAAAAAACGGCGGCGCACGCTGCGACGGCTACGGTCGTGAGTCCTTTTCCCTTTATGGCAAATATGACTGCGACCACAAGTCCTGCGGCTGCGGCTGCCCACCAGTTCGTGGCGTAGAATATGGCAGGAATTGTCATTGCCGTGAGAACCGCATACGGTATGTAATACAGAAAAGAGCGTATAAATCTGTTTTTAATTTTCTGCTTTATCGCAACAAACGGTATGACACGGATAAGATATGTCGAGCCGGCGAGTATAAGCAGGTATAAAAAGAAAGTTCTGTTATTCATTATCGGAGACCTCCTCGTCCTTTATCGGGAATAATATTGAGCCCACAGCGGCGGAGACTATGGCAACTACGGTGATGGTTATTCCGCTTGAGATTTTTGACAGTGACGGAATATAATAAAATGCACAGCTAAGCAAGATTGAGAAAATCACGACCAAGGTAACCGGGCGTGATTTTTTCATTTCCGGGACAACAATCGCCACGAACATTCCGTATATTGCGAGGCTGAGCGCACTCATAAGGCGGTCGGGGAGTACGCTTCCAAGGATTGCACCGAGAAGTGTGCCGGCGGACCAGCCAAGATACGGCAGGGTGGCAAGCCCGGCAAAGAAGCTTCGGCTGACCTTCTCCTCCTGCGTCGCCACGGCAAAAATCTCGTCGGTCATCATGAATCCTAGAATCCATCTCGACAAGCCCTTAAACCGCTCGTCAGCCTTCTGCCCGACGGAGATTGACATGAAGGAATAACGTATATTTATTGTAAGCTGTGATATGAGCATCTGAAAATACTGTCCCGGGTGAAGCATTATCCCGATGCCGGCAAACTGCCCCGCTGAGGTCACAGTCGTCATGGAGATGATGAGCGCCTGCCACCACGAGAGCCCATACGAAACCGCGATTATTCCAAAGGTAAATGAGACTGAAAGGTAGCCGACCGCGATTGGGATACCAGCATTCAGTCCACGTCTGTAGTTGTTCATTGGTTGTCCTCTTGTTAAAGTTATAGTGTGAAAAACGTAGGAAATAGTGTGCAACCCTACACGCATTATATCATTCTGCCACGATGGGCAGGGAATGTCAATTGTTAGGGGGTGCGAGTTTGTGTCAAGTAAACGTTGGCAATTATTCATTTTTCTTTATGACCAACATAT
>CAMEEX010000130.1 GCA_945915235.1 uncultured Clostridia bacterium
ACAGCGTGGTGGCACATATTATGCATATCCCACCTATAAGCTTTAATATAAGCATGTTTTCTCTCCTTCCGTTGCCATCTGCAGGCTTCCTTCATACAGCAGGCACAGCTCCCCGTCGTACACCTTACAGCGTCTGTCGTTCGTGAGCTGCACAAAGCGTTCAAAAATTCCCTCTGACACTATCTTCTGCTCGAAGCTGTTCTCATCGGAATGCATCGTGCACAAAAGTGCCGCACCGCAGGAGCGGGCTGAGTGGATTGCACCGATATCCTCGTTCTGATTAATCTCGTCCACCGCTATCACCCTCGGCGACATGGCGCGTAACACCATCATTATCCCGCAGCTTTTAGGAACCATATCCATCACGTCTGTACAGTCGCCGACATCGTTCTGCGGCACTCCCTTGTAGCAGGCGGCTATCTCCGAGCGCTCATCTATGACCGAGACGGTCGTTCCCATGTCGGACACGCAGCGGACGATATCCCTCAGAAGTGTCGTCTTTCCACAGCCTGCAGGCGACAAAATCAGCGTGCTGTATATTCCGCCCGTCCTCATAAGATGTCTCGTGAGTTCAGAGGCAATGCCTATGCGCTGTCCCGCAAGCCTGAAATTCATTGAACTTATATTTTTAATATGCTTTACCTCACCCTTATCGCATACTGCCTGTCCGCATATTCCCACGCGGTGCCCTCCGGGAAGAGTTATAAACCCGTTCTTAATCTCCTCATTGAAGGCGTAGAGTGAATAATCACTCATCAGCTCAAGCGCCCTGTCAAGCTCCTCCCTGTGACAGATGAGGGCGTTTTCGGGCTGCCTGTTAAGCTCACCGGCAGCAGTCAGATAGTACATTCTTCCCTCGCCCACTATCCTCACGGGTCGGTTGATGCGTAGTCTTATCTCCTCCACCCTCTTTAGCATATGTGCCGCCGCAAGGCTCTCTATGGCGCGTTTAAGCTCACCTGTAAAGTATATTTCTATTCCCATTTTACCTCCTCCTTGCTTTGCTGCGGGGCTCCCGCCCTCCGCTTAACACATATTATGCAGGGCATGTTTCATTAATGCGAAAAGATTTGTCTTTTTCTTAGCTAAAATATAGGTTGAATAAACAGTCCGCTCAAGTTATAATAAAACAGTCCGCGCTAAGGGGACGTATAAAAAACACGGAAATGAGGAAAACCATGAAATTTTTAATCGATCTTTTAAAGGGAATGGTCGTGGGCGTTGCCAACATCATTCCGGGTGTCAGCGGCGGAACCATGATGGTTTCCATGGGCATCTACGAGAAAATCATCGGCGCAATCAACAATCTCTTCAAGCATTTTAAACAGTCCATTCTCACACTGCTTCCTATAGCAATAGGAATGGTCGCCGGAATAGGTGTGTTCTCTTACATACTGCCGTACTGTCTTGAAAACCACCCGCTTCCTACAAGCCTCTGCTTCATAGGACTTATACTTGGCGGTGTACCGTTCATAGTCAAGCCGGCAGCGGAAAGTCTCAAGAAGGACGGAAAACACATCTCCTTCGGGCACGTCATCGCTTTTCTCTTATTATTCGGACTTGCCGTAGCGATGGCATTTATGAGCGAGACGGAAACACACTCGGCGGCCTTCAACCTGAACGCACTGCTTGTAATCAAGCTCTTTGTCATCGGCGTAATTGCCTCCGCGACAATGGTTGTCCCGGGTGTCAGCGGTTCACTCGTTCTCATGCTCCTCGGATTTTATTCGGGAATAATCGAGACAATACGAGATTTTATAGACTCTCTCATCTCATTTGATGCCGCAGCGCTTCTTCACTGCGTCGGAATACTTCTTCCTTTCGGCATCGGTGTGGTGTTCGGAATATTTGCCGTATCGAAGCTTATCGAGTGGCTGTTTGAAAAGCACCCGTCAGTAACCTACAGTGCAATCCTCGGTCTTATACTCGCATCACCGATAGGAATTATCGCAAAGATGGGACACAACAATATCAATGCCGTATCCATAATCGTCGGCATCGTTCTTCTCGTCGGCTGTACCTGGTTCACATACTGGTTTGGAAAAAAGACGGAAGGCATAGAGTAAAACATTTTAGAAAAGCATTTTCTGCATAAAAGAAGCCGTACCACGGAACTTAATTTCTTCCATGGTACGGCTTTTAGATTAACCTAAATAGTATATAGTATAGTAACGAAAGCGCGTTACTCAGCGTTCTCCTGAACATTCAGCTTCGCCGAAATAATGAATTTATAGTCACCGCTCACAAGCTCTTTTTCCTCACCGGTAACAGGCAGAATAAGCTTCGCCGTGGTGTTGGCAGGAATGTGGCAGTTGTAGGTCAGCGCTCCGTTCTCTATTCTGTAGGCTGAGCTGACGCGCCCATACGGAGTCTCATGCCATACGCTCACATAGTCAAGTCCTCCGCCGACATGCGGTGTGAGAATGATTTTTCTGTAACCTGTGCCGTCCACGTCCTCTGAGGTTCTGATACCCGCAACCGTGTCAAACAGCCATTCCCCTATAGCTCCGTAGGAGTAATGGTTAAACGAATTCATGGACACATCGCCGAAGCTTCCCGTCTCGGCTATGTAGGAATTCCAACGCTCCCATATCGTCGTCGCGCCATTCTTCACACTGTAGAGCCAGCCCGGATAACCCGTCTCGGTGAGGAGCGAAAACGCCATGTCGTAATAGCCGCCCTTGCACAGAGCAGGCGCGAGGTGCTCTATTCCGAGAAATCCTACCGACAGCTTGTTATCCCTGTCACGGACAGCCTGCAAAAGACAGGCGGCCGTCTTTTTTCTCTTATTCTCGGGGATAAGGTCGAAATCCAGCGCGAGCGCATAAGCCGTCTGACTCGGGCGCTTCGTCTTATCATCGCCGTCCTCGTATCTTGTCCTGTTTATGATATTTCCGAACGCATCGGGCTCCGACTTGCTCATCTCTCCCCAGTACGCAAGGCTTCCGTCCTCCTTGACCCACGCCTCATTGAAGGCTCTTTTCACGTCCTCATGCCTCTTCTCATAGCGCAGTGCATCGTCGGTTTTTCCAAGAAGCCGCGCCGTCTTTGCCAAAAGTCCCGCAACATAGGCTGCATAGGCTGTAGCCGTGAGTATGAAAGGCGTGCCCGCATCGAAAGTGAGATGGTCTCCTCTTGACTGCTGTATCTGTATATAGCCCTCCGTCGATATATCCGAACATTCCGGCAGCTTCTCGCCGTCGACGGTTCTCACCCCGTCAAACTGTCTGTCAGTCCGGCTCTGATACTCAACCCACGCGCGCATCATATCGTAGTTCTTCTCGAGGATACCTATATCGCCCGTCGCCAGATACAGCTTCCACGGAACGATGACCGCCGCATCCCCCCAGCCGGCACAGCCGCCCATACGTCTGTTGTCTCCGCCGAGAGGAGCCGTGTCGGGAACAGCCCCGTCGCGGTTGTACATGAGCTGTCCGTCCCTTACGTCAGTAAGCCATTTTTCCATGAAATTCTTGATATCCATGTTGTAGGCTGCCGTGGCGACAAACACCTGAGCATCACCCGTCCAGCCCATTCGCTCGTTTCTCTGAGGACAGTCAGTGTAGACTAACAGACTGTTTCCCCTCTGCCCCCACACAATGTTGCTCTGCAACTTATTTACATCCTCGTTAGAGCACTCGAAACCGCCTGCCATCGTCCTTGTGTTGGTGATGACCAGACCCTCCACGCTTATGAGGGTGCTCTTAAGCTCCTCCTGTGTCAGAGTAAAACCATTGCCGCTTATCTCGACATATCTGAAGCCGTGGCTGGTTCCACTCGGAAGGAACTCCTCCCTCTCGTCGCCGCACATAGTATAGCAGTCAGTGTTGGCAGCGCTTCTCATATTGGCTATATAAAGCCTTCCGTCCTTGTAGCTCATCTCACCGTAGCGAAGCTTAAGTGACCTGCCTCTTTTTCCCGTTCCGCATACCGTAAGCTTCACAGTGCCGACCATGTTCTGTCCGAAATCGAACACGAAATGCCCCGTCGGATTTTCGATGTATTCCGCTATCGGAGAAAGCACGCGCTCAATCTCAGCCTCGTCCCCCTCCTGCGCCGTAATGAGAAAAGGTTCATCGTCCGGTAAAGTTCCGTTTGTCGGAATGACTTTGCCCGGCCAGTCAATTATTCCGCATTTTACAAAATTTCTGCCGGACCAGTCAATTTTTCTTCTCGCATCGACATACTCGCCCTGCTGGTAATCAGCATTTATCACAGAACCTTCGTCCGTGAAATCCCATTCCCTGTCGGTCACAATGGTCTTTACACTTCCATCGGCATACTCAATCACAAGCTTTGCAAGGAAAGCGTTCTTCCTGCCATAGACCATCGGCATCGCGGTATATCCGACATAACCCGTGTAATAGCCCTTCATCACGACGGCACCGATGGTATTTTCCCCTGCCTTTAACGCGTCCGTCACTTCGTAGGTCTGGTACATAAGTCTCTTTCTGTAATCAGTAAACCCCGGATTGTAGAAGCCTTTGTTGACCTTACTGCCGTTAATAAACACATCATAGAAGCCCATCGCTGTGGCGTAAAGCCTTGCGCGTTTAATCTGCCCTACGCTGTCAAAACATTTTCTCACGCAGACTGCCCCCGCCGGATTGAACACATAGAACTCATTCTCGACGACAAGTTCAGTGTACTTTTTCATCACATGTTCAGTGCCGTTATCCATGTAGGATATCACAAGGTTTTCAAGTTCACAGCGTCCCTCATTCTGCACCACTCCGAGATTTCCCATGCCCTCAATGCGCGGCATAAACGCTGCATTTTTAGGAAGTATGTCCTCACCGTCAATAACTATTCTGTCATTTATAAACAATGACAGCCTTGTGCCGTCAACGCTTATTTTCAATCTGCCATGATAGGAATGTTCTTCCACATCAAAATTATATCCTTTACTGCTGCCGAGCGTCTCGCAAAAAGGCACAGCTTCCGTCCATGCGGAGTCATTGTATCTTCTAACAAGACAGCTTCCGGACGTAAAATCCAGCTCTACAGCCATATAGTTATCCTTGTCCCTCACATTGAAAGCTAAGCCTGTCCGCCCGCTGCCGCTCACGCAGAAATCGGTCTCTATCGTGTATGCCGCAAGGCTGTCCGTGTTCACACTGTCATACGGACTTCCGACAAACTGAGCTCCGTCCCAGACCTCGCGCGAGCTTCCCATAAGCCCCATCTCGAACCAGGACTCACCCGAGTATGTACAGCCGTGATTATCCACCGCCACCACTGTCCAGCGATATCTTGTGGCTGGCTTGAGCTTCTCACCCTTGTATATAAAATAAGCTGACTCAGACGTCTCACACACGCCGCTGTCCCACACAACTTCTCCCTGTCCAGCCTCGCACAGTCTGACCTGAGCAGACTGCTGCATAACACCCTGAGCGTCCGTGTCGAATTTCCAGCCAAAATATATCCTGTCATCATCAATGCCCAAGGCACATTCTCTTGAATTCACTTTCAAATCGTATAAGCCTGACATATTCCCCTCCATTTTGCCTCCGTAAATACAGCATAATTAGTAATAAAAAACATGCTGCACATCTCTTGTTTACATAAGAATCTTTTTATAACACACATATCCGCCAACACATTCAAAACCAAGATCTATTACAGTCTCTTCACCTTCTTCATCGCAGAAAAAGGTCATGTATTTTCCACCGAGCTCTTTTGCCGCATTCAGCGCTTTTCCCAAAAGTTCCCTAAACAGCACGGGGTCAAAAACATTGTCTTTAAAATCTATTCCAAAAATTTCAAACCATCCATCATCTGCTGTCATAAAGTAGACACAGCCATCTGCCTCATTATCCTTAATCTTAGCAAAAATAATCCAATTATCAATGTCCGAATATATTCTGTCAGAGTCCCAATACATGTCACCTTCCAGATTACTGTGTAGAGCTCGAAAATATTGATAATTGTCTTTCGTAATGCTGACAACTTTATCACTTATCCTTATCGGCTCATATTCACTTAGGAAAACTGAGTTATTGTAATCTTCCTCTATACATTCAAAGCCATGAGCCAATAAAAAATCTATTGCCTTTTTGTTCTGTTTTGGATACCCTAAAAACAATTCATAACCTTTGAACTTTTCCTGCACCAGCTCCAGAAATTCCTGTAATGCCTGTTCAGTATGAAAGTTAATATTAAAACTCTCTGTAGACAGATAATTATCTTCGGGAAAATAATAGTAATGAATCCATCCTTCAACGACCCCTTCATATTCGAAAAGAAGAATACATTCCGTGTCACTTAAAAAAGCCTTTCGGGCACGTTCCATAAACATTTCTTTTGTTTTAATTCCATCACAGTAAGTCGGATAACCGGATTTTGTCTGGTCTAAAGCAAGTTCATATACAAAGCCTGCATATTTTTCATACTCTTGTTCCGTACATATTCTCAGCATAACAATCCCCCCCTAATTTTCTATATATTTACCAGTATATTATACATCTCTTTTTCTTTTGTATCTTTCAAATTTTATAAAAATGGAAATCGCAGCAATCTCCGCCGTAGCCTAACGTCTTGGTCCGTGTAAAGCCTATTTTTTTCAGTCCTCCGTATGTCACATCGTCAACATCGCAAAACAGGCGGCATAACTTTTCGCATCCGTTTTCTACACAGGCCGTGTGCCAAAGGCATTTTTTTATCGTGATATCATAGTAATCTTTGCCGGAATTTTGAACGCTTTCCTGTAGGTCTGTTGTCCGCATGATTTTAAGAAATATATTGCTGTAAATTCGATAAAATCCGGGTACCAATTCCATCTTCGACATAGACAAATGTTTTTTTGCCGCTCCCTTATCAATCATATATTCCCTCATATACCCATATACATCAGCTTCCGGGTAACCGTCATTTGACAAAGCCTTAAATAACGCTATGCGGGGAAGAATTGTCTGCGTAAGCGTTTTCATCTAATTTTTTGATTTGCCTCTTACGCTTGCAATAAGCGTGTTTAGAATCTTCTCCTGTTCGTTAAACAATAATGTTCCACTGTCTTTTCCGAATTTTTCAACTAAAAAAGCGCTAATCTGTTTTTGCTGTTTTATCTTCATCGCCATAACACCTCTTCACATTACAACTTTCAATCTTTCTTTCAGGTTTCAACTACTTAGTCCATACTCTTTGCTGAAACTGTAATTTTACATAAAACCGCACAAAAGGGTATCATTGTTTGCCGTGCCCGATGCAACAAGCTTGCAATTAAAATAATACCATAGCTTTCCATATTTTACAATGTTCTGTCTTGTTGTCGGAGATTTATCGCATCAAAAACAGAGAGTAAATACCAAATTTTTTTTGATATTTACTCCCTGCTTATATCCCCAAATTGTTATCTTCGCACTGACAGGCAAGCTGCTTCACAATCTCAGAATATCTCTCCACACGCAATTTTAGTCCCCGAATTTCCCGCAGGCTGGGAATGGAAATCGTCAGGGTGCAGATGTATTATCACGGTCCTTCCTATTATCTCACATATTCCAAAGCGGTTGGTCAGAAATACCGAGAAGGCGTACCCGTTATTTCCAAAAAGCGGCGGCATATCGCCTGCATGGTACGGGTGCTCGCAATTATCGGGATTGTAGTGCCCCATCGAGTCTGCAAATGCGTCCTGACTATTCCCCGTGCAGGAATATCCGCTGTGGATATGATATCCAAACACGGGACTCATACAGCACTCGTCAGATTTTGGCAAACCTGTTACTTCTGTCACAACCAATATACCCGCTTCCGTCTGATAGAACCGCACCGTCCCCGAAATTTCAGGATACGCTTCGCTCCCCGCAATATTGGCCATGGCATCCGGTCGCCTCATCAAAATACTATCCAATCCCCCGGCTCTGCAACAATTTCTTCTATACATACATTAACCTGATATAATTTGCTTTAAATTATTGTATTAAAAATTGGGGAATTTGTTACAGGAATATTAGTATTTTTAACTTTCCAATGTTGAATAACTTCGCCATAGCCCGGAATAGAATCCACAAATCTTCGTTTATTCGTCCAACATATTTTTAATAAGCTTTGTAATCTTTAACTTTTACCGTAGATTCTGCTATCTCCGGTGCTCTCATAATATCACCTTACCATTCCGGCTTTATATTCTTCATTAATCTGGCGAAGCTCTTTTTCTCCATTAATGTACGGCTCGTAAAATGTATCCACCGAACCTCCGCCAAGATTGTCACAGCCATTGCAGAAATCGCATGCCCCGCCGCACTGGTTAAGTCCCTCCTGCACAATGCAGATTCTTTCCTCTTTTGTTGTATCCTTTATCAGCACACTTTTAATTTCCATGCTTATGCCTTCCTTTCTAACCTGTGCAAATTCCAATTTTCCTAATATACATACAAACTTGAATTTCTTCATTTCTTACTCGGAAAAAATGTAAGCACCGCACCAATAATGCCAGTAATCATAAACAGATGTTGCCACTCCATACCAATATCACCAATGAGATAAATCCAGCCAACATTTTATGTGTATTATATCACACATATAACTTTTTTACTACACATTACAATCCCCATTTTATCTTTTTAGACTATGCTAGGAATATACCGTATCTTTGGTTACTAAAATCAAAAATCTCCTCTCTGTTTGTGACATAATGGAGTTGTCCGGAAACGAATTACCGCCTGACTTGGTTATTTTCACACAGCAACGGTAAAATATATTCTATTTTTCTGTATTTCAGTTGCATATTACCGCTTGATTAGCTTTCCTGTTCTAATAAGCCGTATGATTTCTCGTATATCAGCTTTTTTGTAATAATAAGGTGTTGATTTTACCGCCTAAGATAAAAATTTGTTAATGC
>CAMEEX010000131.1 GCA_945915235.1 uncultured Clostridia bacterium
AGGAGCAAGTGTACATACGTTACATATCTGTGTCTGTCCTCTTGTGAACATTGCAGAACCATGAACTCTAGGGATGATATCAACCTCTGCTGCAAGTGGACGTATCTGTGTAATCTCACGGCCGTCCGGTCTCTTGTGATCCTTTAAGATCATCTTGCGGACAGTCTTTTTCTCATACTGATAAACTGCCTCATCGATAAGCGGGAGCCAGTCCTCCTTGTCTGCGAAGCACTCAGCGAGCTTGTCCTTTAAGTTTCTTATTCTCTCCTCTCTCACCTGCTTCTCAGGAGCGAACATTACAACCTCCATCTCTGCCGGAGGCACGATTTCCTTGATAGCCGCAAACAGCTCCTCAGGAATTGCACAGCTTGTATACTCATGCTTAGGCTTGCCGCACTCGGCAACAATCTTGTCGATGAAGGCGATAACCTGCTGGTTTACCTCATGAGCCTTGTAGATAGCCTCAACCATCTTAGCTTCAGGCACTTCATTGGCACCTGCCTCAATCATGATAACCTTATCCCTTGTCGATGCAACTGTGAGCTTAAGGTCTGACACAGCGTTCTGTGCTGAGTTAGGATTGATTACGAACTCACCGTCAATGAGACCAACCTGTGTTGTGGCACATGGACCATCGAATGGGATATCTGAAATTGCAACTGCGATTGCAGAGCCTAACATTGCAGTGAGCTCAGGTGCACACTCAGGGTCAACCGACATAACCATGTTGTTGAGTGTTACATCGTTTCTGTAATCCTTAGGGAAGAGAGGTCTCATAGGTCTGTCGATAACTCGTGATGTGAGAATGGCGTTCTCGGAAGCCTTACCCTCTCTCTTGTTAAATCCGCCAGGTATCTTTCCAACGGCATATAACTTCTCCTCGTACTCAACTGATAATGGGAAGAAATCAATACCATCTCTTGGCTTCTCGGAAGCCGTAGCTGTGGATAATACCGTTGTATCTCCGTAATGCATAAATGCAGCACCGTTAGCCTGTGCAGCAACTCTTCCGACATCAACTGTGAGTGTTCTGCCGGCTAATTCCATAGAAAAACTCTTATACATATCCTGTCTCCTTTTCGTTTTCTTAAAATTAAATACCCGCAGAAGAAACCGAAACAACTGAAAAATACACGCTATGATTAATAAATAGGGAATTTCAGTAAAATTTTGTATTAGATAATTACAGAATTTCCTCCGTGCCGCCGCACTCTCGAAAATCCCGGCAACCGTGTGTTTTTCAGAAGTCTCGGAAAATTTCTCCTGCGTATTTGTGGCATTGCGCCCCGTCAACAAGCTGTAACCCACTTATTAACGCATAAAAGGGCGGATAAACTCCGCCCTCCCATAATTACTTTCTGATTCCTAAACGTGCAATCAAAGAACGGTAAGCTTCAACATCATTCTTCTTGAGATACTCAAGCAGACCTCTTCTCTGACCAACCATCTTAAGAAGACCTCTTCTTGAATGATGATCCTTCATGTTGGACTTAAGATGCTCTGTAAGCTCGTTGATTCTCTCTGTTAAAAGAGCGATCTGAACCTCAGGTGATCCTGTGTCGTTAGGTGTTCTTCCGTAAGCGGCAATAATCTCTGCCTTCTTTTCCTTAGATATCATAGTGATATTCCTCCATTTAATAAAATAATATAATCGCCGGTAACCAAGCCACAGGTTGGAGTAATCCAAAAGCATAGCTACGGCTATAACATACCTTGCTATAATAGCACGGTGTCTGTAAAAATGCAAGTACTATTTATAACAGCCCCAGCATTTTTTTCAGCACCTCTCCCGTCTGGTTCCACTCATCAATCCAGACAAGGCGCACTCCAAGGTGTGCCACCGACTCCTCAAGCCATATCTTTTCCTGAATGGTGTTCGGCTTCTTGCGTATCCAGAAATGCTCCGTCGCGTCCTTGCAGTTGAGCCCGTTCTCCTTAAACTCAGCCATCTTGTTGGCATGTATCCACGACAGCCAGCGCCTCATGTTCGCGTCGGTCAGCGATACGCCGCAGAATACCACCCTCCTGTTCATACAGTTATCTATGAAACTTGTAGCCTGCCAGGAGAATGAGTTGTTGGCAAGCTCCAGGTAATTGTCCTCCGTCAGCACCAGCTTATCACTCGCAAGATGCCCCTTTCTCGCGTTGTAGCCGTTAATCGGTATGACACCATGGCAGTGAAAGTACGGTATTCTGTCATGTTTCTGGACATGTATGCTGTTCGCAATCCTGTCAAAGAGCACCTTGTTGCTGTTTCCCGTGAGCATATAATAATAGTTTAAAAGGGTCAAAAATACCGCCTCGACATTAAAGCTGAGAATTGAGCGCGGTCCAACTCCCTCATGCACCGCATCTATGACAACCTTCGCCATCAGGTTTGCGCTCGTCGTCGCGAACATTCTGTCTATAATGCCTGAATATGTCCTCCAGTTCTCCTTTGTGATGCAGGATAAATGCTCCGTCTCATGGATTTTCACGAAGGTATCCCACTCCTGCGCCGTGAGCGCCGTCCTTATCGGGCGGTATATCTCATCTGAGAGCAGTTTTATGAAATCCTTATCACTCAGATGCATGTGGTTTTGCACCGCCTGAATCATCGCCTCCGGCGAAAAGTCCATCTTGCGATAGACATCTATATCTATAATCTCATTTTTGCTGCAATTATTCTTAATGAGCAGCTCAACCAGTGTGTACCAATCAGCAAGTGCCGGAACTGATGTCCCGGCACCCACACACAGTGACCAGCCGTTGCGCTTGGTCACATCTCTTAATACGGGCTGGATTGTCTTTATATCCAAACCTTTCTTTGCCATAAATTTCCTCGTTCCTTACAAAAGATATACCGGTATATCGCACTTGATACCCGATGTGAGCTTTTCCTGCTCTGAAGACTCGGCCACTGCTGTCTCAACGACAGGCACCGCTTCCACCTCCGTCTTAGGTGCTGCTGATTTCTTTGCTGCGGTTTTTGAAGCTGTTGTTTCCGCAGCGGCTGTTCTTGCAGTTGACTTTTTCGCAGTTGACGTTTTTGCAGAAGCATTTCTCGTGCCTGTCTTCTTTGTCTTAACTGTTTCGTTTTCCTTCGCCATTGCAGTTTCAGTCTCCTCTACCGCCTGCTTTGCCTGTGGCATTACAGTCTCCTCCTTCGGTGCTGCAACACTCTTTGCCGTTCTCTTTAAGCTTCCTGTTCCTACTGACATATCTTCTCTACCTCCTTGGCAAGTGCAATGTATTCCGCTGCACTTCGGCTTGATTTTTTGTATGCGATTACAGGCTTGGAATTATCCTGTGACCATTCTATCGAGCTGTCGACCCTTATATATGAACCGAACACATTGATATCATCAAGCTGTGCGAGCGTCTCTTTCGTCTGCTTGAAATAATTCTTGCGCTCATCGACCTTCGTCACAACTATGCCCGCAAGCTTAAGCGCAGGGTTAATCTCCCTCACCTCATTGTAAAAGTCGACCATATTGGCAAGCCCGAAAAGCCCCCAAGGGCTCGCCTCAACCGGAATGATGAGGTAATCGGCGGCACACAGAATGTTCATAACCCACCCGCCAAGCGTCGGCGGCGAATCAATCAGGATATAGTCGTATACACCGCTCTCCTTTATGTCTGACAAGCATTTTTTGAGAATAAACTCCCTCTGCCATTTCGTGAAAAGCTCGTACTCAATCGAACTCATAAGCGTCGATGAGGGAATGAGGTCAAGCCTGTCGTACTCCGTGTGAATAATGTAACTATCGAGCTTTTCCTGCTTTCTGACCGCCTGATAGAGATTTTTTTCTCCCTTAGCAAGCTCGAGCACCCTGTCCTCGTCAAAATACGAAAGCGACAGGTTAAGCTGCATATCGCCGTCCACCATAAGCACCTTATAGCCGCCCATCGCCATGGAATAAGCCACATTGGCGCAGGTTGTCGACTTGCCGCTGCCACCCTTATTGTTAGCAAATGCTATCACCCTAGTCATAAGTTCTCCTTCTATAAAAGAAAAAATGTCCTCGTAAACTCTATATCAGCCTCGACCTGCGATATAAGCTTGTCCACAGTGTCAAACTTTATCTCCGGTCTCTCAAAATGGAACAGTTCTACCCTTATCTCCTTGCCATACATGTCCTCGTCATAGTCGAGAATGTGCGTCTCGACGCTCACCCTGTCGGAGTCGTCAAAGGTAGGTCTCACACCGATATTGGTTATCGCATAGTACTCTTTTCCGTCCGTAATCACCTTAGATGCATAGACACCGTAAGGCGGGAGCAGCTTTTCAGGTGAAGGATAAATATTTACCGTTGCAAAGCCCATGTCCTTTCCGAGATGCCTGCCCTCCTCAACCTTTCCCATTATCATATAAGGGTATCCCAAGAGGATATTCACATTCTCCATGTTTCCTAGCTGTATCTCCTCGCGTATCCAGGTGCTGCTTATATCCCTCTGTTCGACTTTCTCCTTCTCGACGATATGCACCTCATAATTGTACAGCTTCTGTGCAGCCATCAGGACATCGCAGTTGCCGCTTCTGTCCCTGCCAAAATGCCAGTCCGCACCCACAACGACATGCGCGGCGTTGAGATTTCCGGAGACAACCTTCTTGATGAACTCGAGAGGTTCCATAGCCGCCGTCTCCTCGTTGAAAGGATATTCAACAAGATAATCGACTCCGGCATCTGAAAACATCTTTCTCTTCTCATAGTTTGTCGTAATCTGGGTACCCTCAAATTTGTCAAAATGCAGATTTGGCGGCACGTCAAAGGTGAACACGGCAAGCTTGTAGCCCTGCTCTCTCGCAATCCTTCCGGCAGTATTTATAAGAGCCATATGTCCCATATGTATGCCATCGAATTTGCCAAATGTGACAACCGTCCTGTCAGGTATAGAAAACTGTGTAACTCCATTAAATATATTCATATATTACCTCTTCACGCCCTAATCATTCGCCGCACGCAAACATTTTCACGGGGTGGTACTCCTTCTTCCCGTCGTCAAGCTCATAAATACCGTAAAATACGCCATCGCAGTACATTCTTACAGGCGTATGAAGCTCGCTGCACACTCTGCTGCTCACTTTGTTGCCGTTCTTTATAAACTTGTGATAAGTCTCCCCCACATGCACGGGGGCATACTCCTCAAACATAACATCCACGGGTATAACAACCTCCGGCAGTCTGTCCTCGTCCTTCAGCTTCTGAAGCTGCTCAAGCCTTATGGCGTCAGCCAGCTCAAAGCGTCCAACCTGTGTGCGGCACAGGCTGTCCATACATGCTCCACAGCCGATGCGTTCTCCTATATCCCTGCAAAGTGAACGGATATAGGTTCCCTTTCCGCAGTGGACACGCATCGTGAAATAGGGAAGCTCAACACCGGTAAGCTCTATCGAATATATCTCGACATGCCTTGCCTCCCTCTCTATCTCCCTGCCCTCGCGGGCAAGCTCATAGAGACGCTTTCCTTCCTTCTTTATCGCAGAATACATGGGCGGTATCTGGCCATACCCGCCTATAAAGCCATCAAGAACAGCACTGAGTCTCGCTGTCACGGCATCTATATCACCGTCAAAAAATTCCCCTGACAGCTCACATCTGCCTGTCTCCTGACCCGTGGTATCCTCAGTGTCGGTGGTCACTCCCAAAAGCACCCGCGCCTCATAGGTCTTACTTCTGTCCGTTATCATGTCAACCAGCTTGGTTCCCTGTCCTAAACAGACCGGAAGCACACCTGTAGCCGCCGGGTCTAAGGTTCCCGTATGTCCGATTTTTCTCTGTCCGAATATTCCGCGCAGCTTTGCAACGACATCGTGCGATGTAAAGCCTGCTTCCTTATAGACATTTATAATTCCATTGTACAAAAAGCGCAACCTCCGTTACTTTTTTAACTGCTGCTCCACAAGCGCGCCGATATTGTTGACAATATCCCTCGGGTGGTTCGCCGACATATCAAAGCCCGCAGCCCTGATATGACCGCCGCCGCCAAATCTCTTCGCAATCCTGCTTACATCGACGATATTCTTTGAGCGGAGGCTCACCTTATATTCGTTCTTCTCCACCTCATAGAGGAATATTGCGACCTCAACGGTGTCATTAAGTCTGAGCTGCTCTACAACACCGCCCAGATCCTTGCTCGTCACGCCATAGAACTCCATCTCCTGCTTCGTGAGAATGGTAAAAATACATCTTCCGTCACAGAACAGCACGCTCTCAAGGAGCGCTTTCCCGAGCACCTGGCTCTGTCTGTAGGTTCTCATGTAGAAGGTATTGTCTATAATGCTTGTGAAATCTATACCTTTCTCCATGAGCGCCCCGGCAATCTGCATAGTTCTCGCTGTCACAGCCTGATACTTGAACACTCCCGTATCATGTATAATTCCAAGATAGAGGCACTCCGCCACGCTCTTTGAAACCTTCTCAGGGTTCATCGCCTCATAGATAAGCTCGCTGCACGAGGATAAATCCGGCGCTATCATGTTCATATCTCCGATTTCCTGTCCGCTTATATGATGGTCGAACACGACTTTCTTTTTCGCATTCTCGAAGCACACCCTGAAGTCCTCAAAGCGGTCGTAGGCTGCACAGTCGCACACGATGAACACATCGTACACCTTACCGGCATCGGCTTTTTCCTTAACCTTATCGCTGTTTCTCAAAAACTGAAATTCTTCCTTAATCGGCTGCAGGTAGATGTCCACGTCCACCTGCGGCATATTATCACATATATAATTGTACACTCCAAGCGTACTGCCGACGCAGTCACCGTCAGGTCTTACATGTCCTGTAATTCCGACGGTCTTTGCCCCCTGCAGTATCTCATCAAGATATATCATTCGTGATTCTCCTTGTTAACCTCATCAATAATTTTTGACATTCTGACACCATACTCTATTGACTGGTCGAGTATAAAATGTATCTCCGGGGTATTGCGGAGATTTACCGTCTTTGCAAGGCGGCTTCTTATAAATCCTTCCGCACTCTTAAGTCCGGCGATGGTAGCTGCCTGAGCCGCCTCATCACCGTAGACACTTATATATGCCTTACATTCCTTGAGGTCAGGTGTGACATCTACCGCAACAACCGAAGTGAGCGGGCTGATGTTCGGGTTCTTGACCTCATTGCGGATAATATTGCTGAGTTCCTTCTGAACTTCCCCGTTGACACGGGAATTTTTAATACTGTTTTTACGCATATAAATCTCCATTTCACAGACACAATTTTCAGCGTCTATTTTAACACTACAAGCCGGGACATGAGCCCCGGCTTATCTAACCTAAAAATCTATTACCTTGGCACCTCTACCATAATATATGCCTCAATCTGGTCAAGTTCCTTGACATCATTGAACTTTTCAAGAACAATACCACACTCGTAGCCTGCCTTGACCTCCTTTGCATCATCCTTAAAGCGCTTAAGGGATGCTAAAGGTCCTTCGTATATAAGCTCGCCTTCTCTTGTAACACGAACTTTGGATGCCTTTGTTATCATACCGTCTAACACATAGGAACCGGCGATTGTACCTACACCGGAGGCCTTATATGTCTGACGAACCTCAGCATGACCGATAATCTTCTCCTCATAGATAGGATCAAGCATACCCTTCATGGCTGCCTCAACGTCCTCGATTGCCTGATAGATTACTCTGTAGAGTCTTACATCAACCTTCTCGCGGTCTGCAATCTCTCTTGCCATGTTGTCAGGACGTACATTGAAGCCGATGATAATCGCATTCGAAGCGGAAGCAAGGATTACATCGGACTCGTTTATGGCACCAACGCCCGCATGCACAATCTTTATCACAACCTCCTCGTTGGAAAGCTTCAACATACTCTGCTTAACTGCCTCGACAGAGCCCTGCACGTCAGCCTTGATGATAAGACCGAGCTCCTTGACATTTCCCGCCTTAATCTGTGAGAACAGGTCGTCAAGTGAGAGCTTGCTCTTCGTGTCGTCAAGAAGCTTAACTCTTCCCTCACGGATGAAGGTATCGGAGAAAGCTCTTGCTTCCTTCTCGGTTGCAGGCGATACGAATATCTCTCCTGCTGCCGGAACATCGTTAAGACCTAATATCTCAACAGGTGTTGCAGGACCTGCCTCCTTAATCTTGCGTCCCTTGTCGTCAATCATAGCCCTTATCTTACCGAAACATGGACCCGCTGCCACTGCATCTCCAACATGAAGCGTACCCTTCTGAACAAGAAGTGTTGCCACAGGGCCTCGACCCTTATCAAGCTGTGCCTCAATAACAAGACCTCTTGCACGACGGTTAGGATTAGCCTTCAGTTCTCTCATCTCAGCAGTGAGTAAAACCATCTCAAGGAGGTTATCGATACCCTCCTTAGTATGTGCAGAAACCGGTGCAAATATTGTATCACCGCCCCAGTCCTCTGCTACAAGTCCGTACTCGACAAGCTCCTGCTTAACCTTCTCAACATTAGCGTTAGGCTTATCTATCTTGTTTACGGCAACAATGATATCAATTCCTGCCGCCTTTGCATGGTTGATAGCCTCAACAGTCTGTGGCATTACACCGTCGTCTGCAGCAACAACAAGGATTGCA
>CAMEEX010000132.1 GCA_945915235.1 uncultured Clostridia bacterium
TTTTGCCAAATATGCGTTTAATAAATCCCATGCGGCAGCCTATGCGGTGGTATCATATCAGACAGCGTATCTAAAGTGCTACTATCCGAAGGAGTTTTTTGCCGCGCTTATGACGAGCGTGCTCGCCAACAATGCCAAGGTGGCAGCATATGCTTACACATGCAGGCAGATGGGAATAGATATTCTTCCACCGAATATAAATGAAGGTGAGGGAGACTTCTCCGTAAACGGAAACGGAATAATGTACGGCATGTCGGCTTTAAAGAGCATCGGCAAACCCGTTATCGATGCGATTATTGAGGAGCGTGAGACAAACGGAAAATTTACCGGGCTTGAGGATTTCATAAGCAGGCTCTCAGGCAGAGAGGTCAATAAGAGGTCACTCGAGAGTTTTATAAAATCAGGAGCCTTTGACTGCTTCGGAACGAACAGGCACCAGATGATGCTGGTGTATTCGGACATAATCGACAACGTGAGCAGTGACAGAAAGAACAATATCGAAGGGCAGATGTCTTTGTTTGACATGTTTGAGGAGAAACATGATAAGGTGAATATGCCGAACGTCCCTGAATATGACAAGGAGCAGCTTTTAGCCTACGAGAAGGAGGTTCTGGGTGTTTATGTAAGTGGACACCCGATGGACGATTACGATGCACTGTGGCGTAAGCATATAACGAATGTAAGCTCTGATTTTATCAATGAGGAGGACAATCCGCCTAAGGTGAACGAGGGCGAGAAGGTGACTATCGGCGGAATAATAACCGGAAAGAGCGTTAAAAATACCAAGACGGGTAAGCTCATGGCGTACATCACCCTCGAGGACGTGTTCGGCGCGGTTGAGGTTATGGTGTTTCCAAGAGACTACGAGAAGTACCGTGACAAGCTGGTGGAGGATAATAAGGTATTTATCGAGGGCCGCGTGAGCATCAACGAGGAGGAGAACGGAAAGCTGGTATGCTCCGGGGTTGTGGCTTTTGATGAGATACCGAGAGTATGCTGGATACAGTTTGCCAATAAAGAGGAGTATCTAGCAGCACAGCCGGAGCTTGACAGGATAATTGCCGCCTCCGACGGGAACGACACGGTGACGATATACTGCCGTGAGGAAAAACAGCGCAAGGTTCTGCCAAAGAGCCAGACGATAATAGCTCAGGGAGATACGCTGAGAACACTTATCGACCGGTTTGGTGAGGAAAATGTAAAGGTGGTATAAGTTTACAATAAAATTAAATTATACTATTGAAAATATTCTGATTTAGGGGTATTATAAGAAAAAACTGACTTTGTTAAATTTTTCACTGTTTAAAAAGACATTTAAACATCGGTAGAACGGAGGATATTATGGCTAAGGAAATTAAGACAATCGGTGTGCTCACAAGCGGCGGCGATGCGCCGGGAATGAATGCTGCTATTCGTGCAGTTGTTCGTACAGCTATAGCAAAGGGACTCAAGGTTAAAGGTATTCTTAAGGGTTATAATGGTCTTCTCAATGAGGAAATCATTGATATGGATGCACTTAGTGTTGCGGATATTATCCACAGAGGCGGTACAATTCTCTATACAGCAAGATGTCTCGAGTTCATCACTCCTGAGGGCCAGCAGAAGGCTGCCGATATATGTAAGAAGCATGGCATAGACGGACTTATAGTTATCGGAGGTGACGGTTCTTTCCGCGGTGCACAGAAGCTTGCTGCACTCGGAATTAACACGATTGGTGTGCCGGGAACCATAGACCTTGATATTGCATGTACCGACTACACGATTGGATTTGATACGGCAATCAATACTGCGATGGAAGCTATTGACAAGATAAGAGATACTTCGACATCCCATGAGCGATGCAGTATCATTGAGGTTATGGGTCGTAACGCCGGCTATATAGCATTATGGTGCGGTATCGCAAACGGTGCGGAGGACATACTTCTGCCTGAGCGCTACAACAACGATGAGCAGGCTCTCATCAACAGCATCATCAACAACCGTAAGAAGGGCAAGAGACATCATATCATCATCAATGCCGAGGGCATTGGACATTCGAGCAGCATGGCAAGAAGGATTGAGGCTGCGACAGGCATTGAGACGAGAGCGACCATACTTGGTCATATGCAGCGAGGCGGAAGCCCTACCTGTAAGGACAGAATGTATGCGTCAATCATGGGAGCATACGCAGTTGACTGCCTGATTGCAGGAAAGAGCAAGAGAGTTGTTGCTCACGCACACGGTGAGTTTGTCGATTACGATATCGATGAGGCACTTGCGATGAAGAAGGATATTGACGAGTATCAGTACTCCATAAGCAAGAATCTTGCGAGATAATGTTGTCATGCAGCATTTTGAAGATGGATTGGTACGGTAACAGGAATAACAGGATAGGAACAGGTAATGATTACAAGCACATCAAATACACAGATTAAGAATGTAATTAACCTCATCAAAAAGTCTAAGGACCGCAAGGCCCAAGGACTTTTTGTTGTTGAGGGGAAGAGAATGTTCGAGGAGACACCAAGGGAGCGTATTCACAGCCTCTTTGTCTCTGAGAGCTATGAAAAGGAGAACAGGGGAAGCCTGGCGGGATATGATTATGAGACCGTGTCGGACGAGGTTTTCTCCCATATGTCGGATACTAAGACGCCGCAGGGAATTATGGCGCTTGTGAAGATGATACAGTTCTCTGTCGAGGATATGATACTGGGAGAAAATCCGCTCATAGTGATACTTGAAAACCTTCAGGATCCGGGAAACCTCGGCACGATAATAAGGACTGCCGAGGGAGCAGGAGTAGACGGAATAATTATGACGGCGGGAACAGTGGATATATATAACCCGAAGGTTATCCGTTCCACGATGGGGGCGATGTACAGAATGAAATTCGCCTACACGGACAATCTTAATGAGACCGTAGGGCTTTTAAAAAGCAGGGGAATTACGACATATGCGGCACATCTTAAAGGCGCGGTTGACTATGTGACCTGTGATTACGGGAAGGGAACAGCCTTTTTTATAGGAAATGAGGGAAACGGCCTGACTGATGAGGCGACAGAGCTTGCCGACAGGAAAATAATTATTCCGATGAAGGGCAGCTTAGAGTCCTTAAATGCGGCTGTGAGTGCGGCGCTTCTCATGTATGAGGCCGCCAGACAGAGAAGGGGTTGACAATTCTTACATAAATTGTTACAATAAGGCGTAACATTTCTTAACAATTTTGTAACAATTATTTAATGGAGAGTTGAAGATGAGAAGGAACAAGAAGTTTTATGTGTACATGATGCTCTTTGTAGTACTCATTGCACAGCTTGCGTTTTCAGGTAAGGCACTTGCAGGTACAGATGTAGCGGCAGCCGTTAAGACATCTGCAGCCGGAGCGCTTGACTCGCAGGCAGACAGCACTGTAGCCCTTTACAATTCAGATAATTTATCACAGAATACCAATGTGGCGGCTTTGGCGGCGGTTATGACAGATACGCTTGAGGCTGCCGAGGAGGCGAAGGTTGAACCTAAGATTGTGTACAACAGCACACTTACAGCTAACGGTGAGATTGTAGATGATCTGACAAGCGACACCGGTAAGAGTGACTTTGAGAACAAGGTTATCTCCTACTGTGAGGACAGAATTAATATTTATTCCGAGCCTGATGATACCTCGGAGGTTGTTGGCTGTATGTATTCGCGCTCACAGGCTGACATCTTGGAGAAGGGTGAGACATGGACTAAGATCTCATCAGGAGATGTTGTCGGATATGCGAAGAATACCTACCTTCTGTTTGGCGAGGAGGCAGACAAGGTGGCACCGTTTATCGGTGACAAGACAACGGTTGTCGATGCAGAGGAACTGCCTGTGTACGCTTCAGCGGATGCAGACAGCGCTGTGATAGCCACCTTCTATGCAGGCGAGACGATAAATGCCTACGAGGAGATTGGAAACTGGGTTCTTGTTGAGTGCGAGAGCGGTTATGGTTATGTAGAGGATAGCGGAGTAAGTTCAACTTACGATCTTGCCACAGCGTGGACCATAGATGAGGAGAACGCATATCTTGCCGAGCAGGCAAGAATAGAAGCGGAGAGAAGGGAAGCTGAGCGTGTTGCCGCTGCGAAGGCAGCCATGGCTCAGAGCACGAGTATAGGAAGAACAACCAACGCTGCTATGAGTGTAAGCGATTCGGAAGTGTATCTTCTCGCATGTATAGTAGAGTGGGAAGCAGGCTGGGAACCTTATGAGGGTAAGCTTGCAGTTGCCAACGTGGTTCTCAACAGAGTGAGAAGCTCGAGATTTAAACAGAACTCCATCACAGATGTAGTATATGCGCCGGGACAGTTTACCGGAGTCCTCGACGGCAATGGAAATGTGTCAGAGCGCTTTGCAGCTCTGCTTGCGAACGGTCCTTCACATCAGGAGTCATACACGGCAGCAGGTGAAGCACTTGCGGGTGTGAACAATATCGGAGATTATCTTTTCTTCATCAGCGTGAAGAAGGCTAATTACGCAAGATATTCGCAGTACACTGTGCTTAACAATCACTGCTTCTACGCATATTAATTTAAGAAGAAAGAAGAATTAGAAGCTTCGCAATACGATGAGGTCATATGGGCTTTGTGGTATTGCGGAGCCTTTTTTGTATAATAGGAGTGATAATAGGAATATAGTCTGATAAAGGGAAATATCGGTTGTAAAACACGCTATATTAGTGTATTATAAAAAATAAGCCAGTTAAAATAAAAATAAGGAGGGGAAGCATAATGAATGCAATGATATGGCTGATTTTGTTTGTTGTGCTGGTTGTGTTTGAGATAGCGACCATGGGGCTCACGACGATATGGTTTGCGGCGGGTTCGCTTGTAGCTTTTTTTGCCTCGCTGTTCCATGTTACCTGGTGGCTTCAGTTCATACTTTTCATTGTGGTATCACTTATAATGTTGATTTTTACGAGACCGTTTGCCGTGAGATATATCAACAAGCATACACAAAAGACAAATATAGACAGTATTATAGGACAGACAGGGCGTGTTATTGCACAGATTGACAATGCTCAGGCCTCAGGTTATGTGGTGGTCAATGGTATTGAGTGGGCGGCGCGGTCGGCTGATGCGGGCGTCATAGAGGTCGACACAATGGTTACGGTCAAGGCGATAGAGGGCGTTAAGGTTATAGTTGAACCATGCGCTAGGAAATAATGCTGTGTTTAATTCAGAAGGAACAAAATAAAAATATTTTTAGGGAGGATTTAGAAAATGCAGGGTATTGTTGGAGCTATTATTGTTGCAGTTATTATTCTTGTTATTTTGGCATCATGCATTAAGATTGTGCCTCAGGCTCAGGCGGTGGTTCTTGAACGTCTCGGAGCTTACAAGGAGACTTGGAATGTAGGTATTCACTTTAAGGTTCCTTTCATCGATAAGATGGCAAGAAGAGTTGTACTTAAAGAGCAGGTAGCGGATTTCCCGCCACAGCCTGTTATCACGAAGGATAATGTTACAATGAGAATTGATACTGTTATCTTTTTCCAGATTACGGACCCTAAGCTCTTCGCATACGGCGTTGAGAATCCGATCATGGCTATTGAGAATCTCACAGCCACAACACTCAGAAATATCATCGGTGAGCTTGCATTCGACCAGACACTCACTTCCCGTGAGGTTATCAACTCCAAGATGAGAGTATCCCTCGATGTGGCTACAGACCCATGGGGCATCAAGGTAAACAGAGTCGAGGTTAAGAACATTATCCCTCCTGCAGCAATTCAGGATGCGATGGAGAAGCAGAAGAGAGCAGAGCTCGAGAAGATTGAGGCAGTTACACGTTCAGAGGGACAGAAGCAGTCTGCAGTCCTCGTGGCAGAAGGTAAGAAGCGCTCCATGATTCTTGATGCTGAGGCTGAGAAGGAGTCGGCTATTCTCCGCGCAGAGGCTCAGAAGCAGAAGATGGTCAAGGAGGCGGAAGGTCAGGCTGAGGCTATCAGAGTAGTTCAGATGGCTAACGCAGAGGGTCTCAAGATGATTAAGGAGGCAGGCGCTGACGAGGCTGTACTGAGACTTAAGAGTTTAGAGGCATTTGAGAAGGCTGCCGACGGCAAGGCTACCAAGATTATCATTCCTTCCGAAATTCAGGGAATGGCAGGGCTTGCAAAGTCCGTTGTCGAGGTTGTGAAGGAAGCAGAATAGATAAAAGGAGAAAAAAGATGAGCGAACCAATCGAGTTCAGATATGACACACAGCTTCTAATCGAGGGAGAGAACCTCGATGAAGATGCGATAAACGAGTATTTTACCGAGAATTTTAAGGGGGACTGCCTCCTTGCAGTTGGAGATGAGGAGCTTATCAAAATTCATTTCCATACTAACGAGCCTTGGAAGGTTCTTGAGTATTGCAGGACACTCGGCGAGATATATGATATCGTTGTGGAGGACATGGACAGACAGGCGAGAGGGCTTCACGGCTAGGGAATATTATGGATTGTAAAAAAGGTCTTTCGGCATATCAGCTTAAGGTCATCGCCATTGTGGCGATGACCATTGACCATATAGCATGGATGTGGGTTCCGACGGCATCGCTTTTGGGACAGGTCATGCACATAATTGGGCGGATAACGGCACCGGTAATGTGCTATCTTCTGGTGGAGGGGTATACTCATACTCATGACATCAGAGGATACACAGTCAGACTCGGGATATTTGCAGTCGTATCCGCCCTTCCTTTTTACATTTTTGAGAGATGTGCGGGCATGGCTGTTGGCGGCGTGCCGTCATTCGGAATGATTTATACACTTTTTCTGTCATTGCTTGTCCTGCGGGTGTATGACAGCCGGGCTATTGTGGGGATTAAAAAGAGTGTGGTTATTTTTATACTGTTCCTGCTGTCGTTTATGGGGGACTGGGCAGGCATCGCCGTGGCGTGGACATTTGTATTGTATGTCTACAGGGAGGACAGGAGGGCGCAGCTTAGGCTTCTTTCCTACACCGCGGTGCTGTCGGCATCGTTACTCGCTCTGGATGGCGCGCTGGGGAACATGAACTGTCCTTATATCGGGCTGTTCCAGTTCGGAATGGTGCTTGCCATTCCGGTAATCGGTGCATATAACGGAAGCCTTGGTGGAAAAAAGAGTGCAAAATGGTTCTTCTATGTGTATTATCCGGCGCATATGCTGGTGCTTGCGGTGTTGAAGCTGGTGATAAATTCATTGTAAATGAAACCGTTGTAATTAGTGAACCTGCAAAAAATATGCGATGAATAAATATACAAGTAGACTGAATAAAATGTATTATTATGCATTGACATATTAAGCCGGAAGGTGTATTCTGTAAAAAAAGCGCAGGATAAAGCTGTAACAGAAGGAGGTTCGCCATGAATTTAAAGGGACGCGATTTTTTGACACTGAAGGATTTTACGAAGGAGGAGATTATCTACCTCATTGACCTTGCGGCAGACTTAAAGGACAAGAAGAAGAAGGGCATACCTGTTGACCATCACAGGGGAAAGAACGTTGCCCTTATATTCGAAAAGACCAGCACAAGAACGCGCTGTTCCTTCGAGGTGGCGGCGCATGATCTCGGAATGGGAACGACATATCTTGACCCTTCAGGCTCACAGATAGGCAAGAAGGAGAGCATCGCTGACACGGCTAGGGTTTTAAGCCGCATGTATGACGGCATAGAGTACCGCGGCTTCGGTCAGAATATTGTCGAGGAGCTTGCAAAATATTCAGATGTCCCTGTGTGGAATGGACTCACCAACGAGTACCACCCTACACAGATGCTTGCGGATATGCTGACAATCAGGGAGCATTTCGGAAAGCTTGAGGGCATCAATTTTACATATATGGGCGACGCGCGCTACAACATGGGAAATTCACTTATGATTGCCTGTGCAAAGCTCGGACTCAACTTTACGGCGTGCACGAATAAGAAGTATTTTCCTAACGAGGAGCTTGTAAAGCTCTGTGAGGGATATGCTGCCGAGTCGGGCGCTACGATAACACTCACGGAGGACGTCGACGCCGGAACGAAGGGCGCAGATGTCATTTACACTGATGTGTGGGTATCCATGGGTGAGCCGTCAGAGGTATGGGAGGAGCGCATACATGACCTTCTTCCTTATCAGGTCAACAAAAAGGCGATGGACAACGCAGGACCACAGGCCGTATTTATGCACTGCCTGCCGGCATTCCACGACTTAAAGACGACAGTCGGAGCGCAGATACATGACAAGTTCGGACTCGACGAGATGGAAGTGACCGACGAGGTGTTCGAGTCGCCGCAGTCCATCGTGTTTGACGAGGCGGAGAACCGCATGCACACCATAAAGGCGGTTATGGATGCGACCGTGTAGCCGTTTTTATCGGAAAAATAGCTTCCTGTATAATTCAAAGTGTAGAGAATAAATGATTTTACAAAAATAGATACCTAAGTTAAACTGTCATTGCTGACCGGCCA
>CAMEEX010000133.1 GCA_945915235.1 uncultured Clostridia bacterium
GTGGGTTCGTACAAAGGTGTGGCGAGCCGGATGGGTGAGGTCGCACACGACTTCCGTTTTGAGGCGAGCGGTACCT
Organism: uncultured Clostridia bacterium; assembly: GCA_945915235.1. Taxonomy (GTDB): domain Bacteria; phylum Bacillota; class Clostridia; order Lachnospirales; family Lachnospiraceae; genus CAG-882. Next base: position 77 of record CAMEEX010000133.1, read on the forward strand.
TAAAGGGTATCGAGAGAGGCAGACATTTCTGCCAGAACGACGCACATCTTTTCGTGACACCTGAGCAGATTGAGTCAGAGTTCTCGAAGGTTGTTGACCTCATATTCGACACTTATAAGGATTTCGGCATCACAGATTACAGATGTGTTCTCTCGCTCAGAGACCCTGAGGACAAGGTTAAGTACCATGACGACGATGAGATGTGGAACAATGCAGAGAACGCTCTCAGAAAGGTATTAAATGACCTTGGAATTGAGTATACTGAGGAGATAGGCGAGGCTGCGTTCTACGGACCTAAGCTTGATGTAAATGTTAAGCCTGCCATCGGCAATGAGTACACACTCTCAACCTGCCAGCTTGATTTCTGTCTCCCGGCTAAGTTCAACTTAACCTATGTTGACAAGGACGGTCAGAAAAAGACTCCTGTTGTTCTTCACAGAGCAATCCTTGGTTCTCTTGACAGATTTATGGCTTATATCCTTGAGGAGACAAAGGGCAACCTTCCGTTATGGCTTGCACCTGTACAGGCAACTATCCTTCCGGTTAAGAACGAGGACGAGGAGCTCAACGCATACTCACACGAGCTCTACAATTACCTTGCGGATAACGGAATAAGAGTTGAGCTTGACGAGAGAGGCGAGAAGCTCGGTTACAGAGTAAGAGAGGCACAGGTTAAGAAGGTGCCTTACCTCATCATTGTCGGCAAGAATGAGGCAAATGACGGAACAGTAAGCTACAGACTCCACGGCGAGCAGAACTCCACAACAGTATCCAAGGACGAGTTCCTTGCAATGTTAAAGGACGAGATTGCGACAAAGAAGCTCAATCCGGCTGCTGCTAAATAGTAAAACCAAATATAAAAATGATGCTGCATGGAGCGTTCACCGAATGTTATATGCGGTTAAGAAAAGACCTTCGATTTATTCGGAGGTCTTTTGCGTTGCGGGGAAAACATTGATGTGGTAGACTGTATGTGTGACACAAAAAGTACGTTTTTTATTAGCATTGGGGGAACAATAGCATGGTTAATTATAAAATGGTCCTGCAATATGACGGCACACGCTACAATGGCTGGCAGAAGCAGGGAAATACCAGAAACACTATACAGGGAAGGCTCGAGGAGATACTTTCCAGATATTTCGGGCAGGAGATAGAGCTTCACGGCTCGGGAAGAACCGATGCGGGCGTTCATGCTGTGGGACAGGTGGCTAATTTCAAGGTTGATGAGAGGGCAGGCGCAGAAAAACGCAGCAAGAGTTCTGGTAATGACGCTGAAAAAACGCCCGGTGAAAAAATAAAAAATGAGCTCAACTCGTTTCTGCCCGAGGATATCAAAATACTCACTCTTGAGCAGGCAGACAATCGTTTTCACGCAAGGCTGAACGCCGTGGAAAAGGAATACCGCTACTATATCAGCCTTGACAGTAAGAGAGATGTATTCGGCAGAAAATATATGGCAGAGCTTGAAAATTCCGAAAAATTGGATATCGGGAAGATGAAAGCTGCATCGCTTAGATTTCTCGGGGAGCATGATTTTCAGGGATTTTCGGATAATAAATCAAAAAAGAGCACGATAAGGCGGATTGACAGCATAGAGTTCAGACTGCATGTATCACAGACATCAAATCTCTCTGACGAAACTGATAATACCTGCCACGAAGCTGCCGGGAATACTGATACGGAGGTTATGCGCGGCGGACATATCGAGATTATTTTCCGCGGAAACGGCTTTCTGTACCACACGGTAAGGCTTATCGTGGGAACACTGCTGGCTGTTGGCATGGGAGAAATTTCGGAGAATGTGGTGGACGAGATTTTTGAGAGCCGCGACAGACGAAAGATTCCATATATGGCGCCTGCGGAAGGGTTGTTTTTATATAAGGTGGAGTACTGAGACGTGGGAAATATAGGAATGTATAAGAAAATGAGCTGATGCAGTCTGTTTGAGCGAAAACAAATTGTTGTGACGCAGACGGGAAATGGAGATTAAAATGAACAGTGCAGGTTATTCAAAACTAGAAAAAAATCTAATGGATATAATTGAGGAGCAGCAGATAAAGCTCGGCTATTGCAGGGAGGACGTGAGACTGTACTATCCGCTCTCATCGCTCAATCACTTCTTTGGGACGGCTGACGACGCACAGACGATGCTTGACAGGCTTGGCAGCCTGCCGGACGATTTCAGAAGTAAGCTTGGAGATGTCGAGGTCACACAGAGCAACGGACGCTTCTGCTTCCTTATTCCGAAGGAGGGGAGCGAGTACGTCCACGAGAATATCACACCCGACGGTTTCTTGAGCGAACTGATTTCGTATGTCGGAGGACCCGGCTGCACGATGCAGGGAATATTTGATCTGTTTCACAGGTACTCAGAAAATGTGGCCATAGAAAAGGCGAAGGACGATGAGTTTGACTATGTGGTGCATTTTGAATATAGTGCGGACGGAGCGCAGGGCGGCGATGAATATTACTACTGCTTCAAAGACGAGGGCTGCCATATAATATATCACAGATTTTTGCCGGAGGACTATAAGGAACTGTTTTGAGGCATGAGCTTATATTTTTGCATATTCCGACAAATCCTTTTTGAAAAATCTGGCGGCTATAATCAATAAAGACGAAAAATAGGCTTGACAAATCGCTTTGCTGTGATAAACTTTAATAAGTTGTTGGATATTTCGGCTTGTAGGCTTAGGTATTCGATAATATGATTTCTAAACGATATAGAATAAAAGCTGTGAAGACGAAGATTACACATTGAAATGCGCTTGGCGTGCGGTGTGTGATGCAGTAGACAGATATATTTCCGACAGAGAGAGTGGGTCATCGGCTGGAAGCCCGCTTAAGGTTCAGGTATCTGTTAAAGTTCCCGTCGGAGCTGCACTTCTGAAGGAATTCTTGTAGGGAGTGACGTGGGTGCACGTTACGCATTAATTGAGTGCCCGGGCGACCGGGAATAAGGGTGGTACCGCGAGTTTAAGCCTCGTCCCTCATTTTTGAGGGGCGGGGCTTTTTGGTGTATATTAAATGAGCAAGCAGGCTGATAAGCCGGATTGCGAATTTGTATTGAATTGCGGAGCAATTCGTATTTATACGCTAATTCGAATTAAGAAAAAAGGAGAAATGACATGTTTAATGCAGATGATTTGAAGAAGAAATTCTTAAACGACATTGAGACAGCCAGATCTGAGAGCCAGCTCTCGGAAGTCTGGAAGACATACCTCAGCAAGAACGGTTCTGTTCCAAGTCTTATGAACGGAATTAAGGAGGTTGCCAAGGAGGAGAAGAAGGCATACGGTCAGTTCGTAAACGATGTGAAGAACTGGGTTCAGGAAAAGTATGACGAGAAGAAGAAGGAGATTGAGGCTCTCGAATTACAGCAGAAGTATGAGAGAGAGACCATAGATGTCACTGTTCCGGTAAAGGCACGCCCTATGGGAAATCTTCACCCGCTCACAGCCGTAAAGTACGAGATGATAAATGTTTTTGCGGGAATGGGCTTTGAGATATTTGAGGGACCTGAGATTGAGGACGATGACCACAACTTCACAAGACTCAATGTGTTAAAGGATCACCCTTCAAGAGATATGCAGGATACTTTCTGGCTCACCGATGACCTGCTCCTTCGTACGCATACATCACCGGGACAGATTCGTACCATGGACGCTAAGAAGCCGCCTATCAAAGTGCTTGTACCTGGTAAGGTATTCCGTTCCGACTCCGATGCTACACATTCACCGATGTTCAGCCAGATGGAAGGACTCGTTGTCGACAAGCACATCACACTCTGCGACCTTCAGGGTATGCTCGATGAGTTCGTAAAGAAGCTCTTCACGGGAGATGTCAAGACAAGACTTCGTCCTTCATACTTCCCATTCACGGAGCCGTCGGTTGAGGTCGATGTAAGCTGCTTTAAGTGCGGCGGCTGTGGCTGCTCACTCTGCAAGGGAACAGGCTGGATAGAGGTTCTCGGCGGCGGTATTGTCAATAAGAAGGTTCTTGAAAACTGCGGAATTGACTCTGAAGAGTATTCAGGACTTGCATTCGGTATCGGTATCGAGCGTATCGCGATGCTCAAGTACGGTATCAACCACATGGGCAAGCTCTTTGAAAACGACATTGAGTTCTTAAAGCAGTTTAAGGCGTGATAGGAGGATTAGCATGAAAGTATTACTTAGTTGGTTAAAGGAATATGTAGATATAGATGTCACTCCGCAGGAGCTTGAGAAGAAGTTTTTCGGTGCGGGCTTCGAGGTTGAGGGAGTTGAATATCTCGGTGAGAATATCGAGAAGGTTTATGTAGGACAGGTTACTTCCATAGAGAAGTATGAGGGAACACATCTTTACATTTGTCACATTGACTGCGGCGAGCAGGGACATGACCACCTCATTCTCACAGGTGCGGACAATGTTTTCCAGGGCGCGAAGGTTCCGGCATGTATAGTCGGCGCCAAGCTTCCTAACGGCATGGAGATTACACCTAGAAAGATGAAGGATATGATGTCCTACGGTATGCTCTGCTCAGGCGGAGAGTTAGGACTTGACAAGGACTGGTACAAGGGTGCTGATGTCAACGGCATCATGATTTTGGACGAGGACGCTCCTGTAGGTGAGGATATAAAGACCTACCTTGGACTTGACGATTATGTGTTCGATATCTCGGTTACGGCTAACAGACCGGACTGCCAGTCAGTGCTCGGTCTTGCGCGCGAGGTTGCAGCGTTCCTTGGAAAGGAAGTCAAACTTCCTGACATGAGCTACACCTGCGATGAGGTGACTAAGCCTGAGATAAGCGTTACAGTTGAGAGCCAGGATATATGCCCGAGATATTTGGGTCACTATGTATATGATGTTCAGTACAAGGAGTCACCGCTCTGGATGAAGAGGAGACTTATCGCTGTCGGGCACAATGCCATAAATGCCATGGTTGATATAACTAACTACGTTCTTGTGGAGATTGGTCAGCCTATGCATGCATTTGACCTGAATACACTTGAGGGCTCCTCAATCGTTGTGAGAAGAGCGCAGGACGGAGAAAAGCTTGTGACTCTCGATGGCAAGGAGAGAGTGCTGGGTCACAACAATCTTCTCATCTGTGACAAGGTGAAGGCTGTAGGTCTTGCGGGTGTCATGGGCGGTCTCAACAGCGAGATTACGGAGAATACGAAGGAAGTGCTCTTTGAGTCCGCGAAGTTTATGAAGGACAATGTAAGAAAGACGGCAAGAGGCCTCGGACTTCAGTCAGACGCGGCATCACGCTACGAGAAGGGCATCGACGAGTACTCAGTGGAGTGCGGTATGGCAAGAGCACTCAACCTCGTCACGACACTCGGCGTTGCGAAGGTGAGTTCAACACAGTTTGACGTGAGCGCCGGCGCTTCGACAGAGAAGAGAGTGATCAAGGTTCCTACCGCTAAGGTAAACTATGTACTGGGTATAGAAGTTCCTGAGGAGGAGATGGTAAGGATACTTAAAAACCTCGCATTTGAGGTTGAGTTATCCGACGGTGTTCTCACACTCGCAGTACCTCGCTATCGTGAGGATATCGAGAACTATCAGGATATCGCTGAGGAGATAATAAGAGAGTATGGCTACGACAAGGTTGTTCCTACCTTCCTCGGTGAGGCGCTTGTTACTAACGGAGGACTCAATGCCGCCCAGAGCAAGGAGCTTTCGGTAAAGAATTTCCTCTGCACACAGGGCTACTATGAGATACAGACAATAGCCATGACCTCCAAGGACGAGTTTGATGAGTTCTTAATACCTGCCGATGCCAAGGAGAGAAAGGTTATCGAGATATTAAATCCTATCACCGAGAACCTGAGCGTTATGAGAACACTTATGGCGCCTGCAATGGTGAGAGCCATCGAGAACAACATCAAGAACGGAAACACTGATTTACGTTTCTTTGAGCTTGCGAACGTATATATTCCTAAGTCACTTCCTCTCACGGAGGCACCTGACGAGGTTAAGACTTTATGTCTCGGAACCTCGGGATCTGACGAGGACTTCTTCACGATGAAGGAGACGCTTGAGAATTTTGCTTCCTATAATAATATCAAGTTCACCTATAAGAGAGGAAATGTCCCTTATCTCCATCCGGGCAGAACGGCAGAAGTTTACTGCGACGGCACACTCATAGGTACCTTCGGTCAGTTAAGATACGATGTTATTGACTCACTCGCGATAGCGAAGGACAAGAAGAACGATACCAAGATATTCATTGCGGAGCTCAACTACGATGTGTTAAAGACGAAGTTCAAGGAGGAGATAACCTACACACCTGAGTCCACCTTCGCAAAGACGAGCAGGGATATCGCCATGATAGTTGACAAGAAGGTTGAGTGCGGTGATATTATCGCTACAATCGAGAAGGCTGATGCGCTCGTGTCAGAGGTCGACCTCTTTGATATCTTCGAGAGCGAGAAGCTTGGATTTGGCAAGAAGAGCATGGCATTCAGAATTGTGTTTGCGTCACACGAGTTCGATGTCACCGACGAGATGACGGACAAGGCTGTTGACGGCATTGTAAATCTTCTCAGGGACGTATACGGAGCTCTTATGAGAAGCTGATTTATTTAAAAGTATTTACTGCCCGGGCGTGTGCGGAATTTATACATGCCCGGGCTTTGTTTTGCGCGTAAAAATATCATGACATGGTAAAATGGGACATAAAATTAGGTCTAATTGCCTATATATCGTACAGCAAATACTATAGATTTTAGTTGGTTTTAAAGTTATAATAGCTACATATAATTGTATACACAGGAGTGGAAAAGATTTGAATTTACATGATTTTAGTTATGATCTGCCACAGGAGCTCATCGCACAGGATCCGCTTGAGGACAGGTCATCGTCAAGACTTATGCTTCTTGACAAGAATACGGGAGAGATAGAACACAAGGTTTTTAAGGACATAATAGATTACCTGAACCCTGGAGACTGCCTTGTACTCAACAATACGAAGGTTATCCCGGCAAGACTTATGGGAGTCAGAGAGGGCACGGGAGCTTCGATAGAGGTGCTTCTTTTAAAGCGCAGGGAGAACGATATCTGGGAGGTTCTCGTAAAGCCGGGCAAGAAGGCAAGACCGGGCGACAGAATAAGCTTTGGTGAGGGTAAGCTCACGGCTGAGGTCTTAGATGTGGTAGAGGACGGAAACAGACTCATTAAGTTCTACTATGAAGGCGTGTTTGAGGCAGTGTTGGACGAACTCGGTCAGATGCCGCTTCCGCCATACATCACACACAAGCTTCAGGATAAGAACCGCTATCAGACGGTTTACGCGAAGTATGAGGGCTCTGCGGCAGCTCCTACTGCGGGGCTTCACTTTACGAAGGAGCTTCTTGAGAAACTTGAGCAGAAGGGAATAATAATTGCGAATGTCACACTTCATGTCGGTCTTGGAACCTTCAGACCTGTGAAGGTTGAGAATATTCAGGAGCATCACATGCATTCCGAGATGTTCGTTGTCACACAGGAGGAGGCTGACAAGATTAATGCAGCGCGTGCAGCAGGAGGAAGAATAATCTGTGTGGGTACGACAAGCCTTAGAACACTTGAGTCTACCACGGACGAGAACGGAATTGTGCATGCTGACAGCAGAGAGACGGATATATTCATCTATCCGGGATATAAGTTTAAGGCGGCAGACTGCCTTATCACCAATTTCCATCTGCCTGAGTCGACACTTCTCATGCTGGTTTCAGCGCTTGCGGGACGGGATAATATTTTGAACGCGTATGAGACCGCAGTTAAGGAAAAGTACAGATTTTTCAGCTTTGGAGATGCAATGTTCATACATGACTGACAGCAAACAACAGGGAGGATTATATAATGCCGGAAATTCAGGAGAAGAGAAAGTCAAGAAGAATGGGAATCAATGTAAAGATTAAGCTTCAGAAGGTCACGGACAACCCGATGACTTACGGGCTTAAAGAGGAAGAATTTGAGGTAAATGTTGTAAACATTTCCAAGGATGGAATGGCTTTCAGAACAAAGGAAAGACTCGCACTCAATTCATTTTATGATACGAAGGTTGTATTGTGGACGAATGAGTCCTTTGACACGGTCATCGAGATCGTGAGAATGGAGAATTTTGGCGAGGAAGAGACATTATATGGTTGCCGCTTTGTCGGAATAAGTGCTGCCGACCAGTTTAAGATTGATGTTTATCAGATTGTATCTGAGAATTAAACCTATATTATTCACGGTGATGCCGTGAAAGTGGCTGAAAGTTGCATAAT
>CAMEEX010000134.1 GCA_945915235.1 uncultured Clostridia bacterium
AGCATATTTTTTTGCCTCAAGACGATCACTTCTCGTCATCAGTGCAATATCAATGTCTGAATCTTCTGTATAATCACCTCTTGCACAGGAGCCATAAAGAACTATCTCTACCAAATCCTCCTGCATCAACTCATGCACCAGATATGTGCTTTCCGATTTTACCACATCAATTAATTGATCATTTAAAACTGTTCCGTACATATCCAGTCCTCCTTTCAGTTCTACCATAAGTATAACACATAAAGTGTTTTTCAAACAATATCCACAGCCCTATTTTACTTTAATATATACGCAATATTTTCCGCGGCTGCATATTGCTCCGCTGTGGAACCGGCAGTCGTAATAATAGTCAGATTACTACAGCCATCAAATATTTTTTGTCCTATTTTGTTTACGCTTCCGGGTATTGTGACGCTTACCAGTCCTTCACAGTCGGCAAACGCATACTCACCTATCTCTGTCACCGTGTCCGGTATGATTACCTCGCTGACACTTGTACAGACTCCACTCCCACACATTCAGCTCTGTCTATAAATACATCTCTGTGCTTATCCCTGATTCCTACAAGTATTGCTCACACATATCACCAGCGCCAATGCCATAATAATATTCAGAATAACGTGTCCCGTTATGACTACATTGGTATGAAATCCATCAAACGATTCAAACAAATCCGTATTTCTGGAAAGAAGCACAATCAGCGCCACAATCACGCCAGCAACCAAAACACTAAGCAAATTTCCGGCAATTCCTTTTTTCTTTTTCATTGTAGTTAATCTTCTTTGTCCTAATAAGTGTATTTTAGCAGCATACTACTGCCATTAAAATGATGTCTATAAAAATTTATCCCCCTTTGTACTTAATGTCAATATGTTATCTTATAATATTCACAATGAAAAAATGCCTGTAAACGCAGTCCTCGCATCTACAGGCTTCTTAGTGCGGATAACAGGAGTTGAACCTGCACGGTCTCCCACTAGATCCTAAGTCTAGCGCGTCTGCCAATTCCGCCATATCCGCATATTATATATGGAAGAGATAAACTATTATCCCCGGTAAAAAAAATATCCCCGATTCATATAATGAACCCGAGAAAAAACAAGTGAGCCATCCGGGACTCGAACCCGGGACAACTTGATTAAAAGTCAAGTGCTCTACCGCCTGAGCTAATGGCCCATATTATGCATCACATAACTGGGCTAGGTGGATTCGAACCACCGTAATGCAGCAGTCAAAGTGCTGTGCCTTACCGCTTGGCGATAGCCCAAAAATAAAGGGTGAGTACAGGGGCTCGAACCCTGGACCTTCAGAGCCACAATCTGACGCTCTACCAACTGCGCTATACCCACCATAGTATCTGGTCTAAAACCAAGACCTATTAACACCAAGTTGTAAATATGGTATTAAAAAATGTGCCCAAAGGGATTCGAACCCCCGACCCACGGCTTAGAAGGCCGTTGCTCTATCCAGCTGAGCTACGAACACACATTACGCCTAATTGCGTAACAAAAGCGGGTGATGGGAATCGAACCCACGTATCTAGCTTGGAAGGCTAGTGTTCTACCATTGAACTACACCCGCATACAGTCGGGGTGACAGGATTCGAACCTGCGACCTCCTGATCCCAAATCAGGCGCTCTAGCCAAGCTGAGCCACACCCCGGTGTACTTGTTATTTTGTTTTGCGTTATTTCCTTGACGCAAGAATGATTATATTATAACCCTGCCAAAAAGTCAACACCTTTTTTTAAATTTTTTTAATTTTTTTGAAAATCAAATAATTCGAACTATTCTGACTCCCTTTGAAAAGCCGGAAATGCCCGTAAATAAAGGCTTCCCGGCTATATGGTATGCAGTGAGCAGTACGCCTTTTTTCCGTCGTCCGATATTTCTATCGTCCCGTAGGTGCATCTTCTGCCCTCCTGCCTCGGCATGGAGATGCTTCCCGGGTTGAACAGACTGACCCCGTGCATGTAGGTCAGATCAGGGATATGGCTGTGTCCGTAGAGCGCTATATCCGCCCCGACAGACTCCGCCTTCTCCACAAGCTCGTCAAGTCCTCCCTTGATGCCATATGCATGCCCGTGTGTGACAAATATGCGGTGGCCTGCAATCTCCACTATCTCATCACTTTTGAGAGAACTGCACATATCGCAGTTCCCCCGCACCATGACAACAGGGCAGTCGACAAACTCCTCTATATAGTCCGCCAAATCCCCCGAGTCACCGCAATGAATAAACATATCAATCGGCTTTATGCTCTCTAAAAGCCTGAAAAGATTGGTATTGTACCCATGTGTATCGCTCACCACAAGTATTTTCATAGTCCTATACCCATTCCCGTATATATTTTTTCATCTCGGTAAGCGCCTTGCCTCTGTGGCTCACCTTGTTCTTCTCATCTGCACTGAGCTGTGCCGTCGTGCGCCCGAACTCAGGCACATACACGATAGGGTCATACCCAAATCCATTCTCCCCCATTGGCTCGTGCGCTATAATGCCCTCTATAGTGCCCCTTGTGGTTCTCACCGTTCCATCAGGAAAAACGGCTGCAATGGCGCACACGAACCTCGCCGTGCGCTTCTCGTCCTCCACACCCTCAAGTCTGTCGATTATGCTCTTATTCTTCACGCTGTACGGCGTGTCCTCACCGAGATATCTTGCCGAGTATATTCCCGGCTCCTTATTCAGATAGTCGACCTCAAGCCCGGAATCATCGGCAAGCACAATATCACTGCTAAGCGCTGCAACAGCCCTCGCCTTGATTATCGCATTCTCCTCGAATGAATTTCCGTCCTCCACGATATCGAGACTGCACCCAGCCTCCTTCATCGACAATATCTCAAGCCCCAAATCAGCCATAATCATTCTGATTTCCTTCATTTTTCCCTCATTGGTTGTAGCAAATATAATACGCATATCAATCTTTCCCCTAATCGCCATTATTTTTTGTTTGTAAACATCTTGAGACAGACATTACACTGCTTTGTCTCCTCAGTCCTTATCCAGATATCGCCATGTGGGCTTATATATCCCTCTCCGTCATCGATTATAACCGATGCCGTTGCCGAATCCCCACGGTACTCCACTGCAACCGGACGCTTCGAATTCGGTGTCTGTATGTACACGACCACCGCATATCTCATTCCGCACTCAAGCTCTATCTTCTCCGGTATATCCACAGTGTAATACCCCGCGTTGGTAAACGAGCCCTTAGTCAGCAGCCTCCTCGACGAAAAGGACGACTCATTCTCAAAATTATCCACGAAATATATCTCATAGCTGGTATCCGGCGCCACCGCGTAGAATGCAACCGCTTCAAGTGTCTCGTCGTCCCGTGCTGTATACACATTTGAAAAATAAGCGTAGTCCCTGTCGTAGCCTATCTGTCCCACCCAGCCACACAGATCCGACTGGTATATATTGTCGTAATTGTCCGTATCCTCTATTCCCGTATAAATGACATTGTGCACGCCTATATTGCTGTCATAGTACGATACATAGAACACGCCCCTGTCTCCAAACTCCTCGCCCCAGCTATTGGCGCAGATGAACGCCCCGTCGCCTTCGGGCTCTACCGTAAAGTTGGAAGCCGGATATGTATCATCCCAGCCTATGATTACAATGTCGTGGTTTGGCTTCTCAGGTCCGATATAGCAGTAGGAATATTTATTCTCATCATAGTACATGGACGTGCTTTTGCTGTCAGGCATCTCCATATACAGTGAGCTCTGAACACCGCCGTACAAAAAGACGGACTTCTTGATATTGTCATAGTTCTTGCTCTCGAGCACCTGAGCCTCCTGCAAATGCACAACAGCCTCAAGCCCGTCCGGGGAATATCCGTCGCCGTAAGGGTCGTCCTCCTCGAGCACAGGACCCGTCCACGAAGCCAGATACGCTATCGCCATCGTGTACTCTCCACCGTCATTCTGGCTCATGCTGAAATTGTTGTTGATTGACATGTGATCCTCGGAAAAATCTATATTAACCTCCGGCTTCAACGTCGTCTCAAGCGCCATTAGCGCGGCAAACGCCCAACAGGTTCCAAATGTACTCTGGTTCTTAATCTCCGGCACTCTGCCCTCAGCACGGTAATCATAGCTGTACGGAAATATCTTCTCGTCTGGTCTCATATTGGCAAACGCAGCCGTATTGGAGTTTACATCCCATGAATACGCATATGAAAGCCCATCCTCAACCACCTGTGCCGGCACATAAACATGATTGTTCCGCATAAGTACCTTCGATGACAGTTCTTTGCTCTCATCATCGCACATCATTGTCTTTTGACCTGCCGATAACACTATTCTTGAATTGTATTTCTCAATAATAAGATGATAGGAATTATAAAAATTGGCTGCACACGAAAACCAATCTGACAGCACATCTGAGGAAATATACAGATTCATCTCATCATCAAAAAAGAGAGTTTCCCCTGTAGCTGCCACCGATTTACCATCAATCTGTAATTTTATACCCTTAAGATTGACATTTGAGGCTATAATTCCACCCCATCTGTTGTCCTTCGTAATCGCTGTTGTTCCCATTTTTACTGCCTGTGGACTATAATCGTCTCTAAAAGCCCATATACTGCACGCTATAATCACAAGCATCACCGATAAGTACCATTTAACCGATTTTCTCAATTCTTCCCCTGCTTTCCCTGTCTTGGCGGTTTAGGTCCTAAGAACTGGTAGTAATATGTCTTAAGCATACCATTATATATCTTTCTGTTTGCATCAGCCTTGCGTCCAAAATAGCGCTCCGCCTCCGTATATGATGTAATCATAAACGCTGACCATGAATCAAGTGCGGCAAACTGCCTTCCAAACTCACTGTAAATTGCAGGAAGTGTCTCCTTATCCTCAAGGCGCTCCCCATACGGCGGATTAGTTATGATAAATCCATACTTCTTAGGATGGCTTAACTCCCTGACAGGGCGTTCCTGAAAGTGAATAAGCCCTGCTACACCCGCATTCTCCGCGTTTTTCCTTGCAGTCCTTAACACGTCCCTGTCAATATCGTAACCCTGTATATCTGTCTCTACCGAAGTATCCACAAGGTCGTTTGCCTCGTCTACACAGTCGTACCACATAGAGCGCTTCACAATGTTATCCCACTTCTCTCCCGTGAAACTTCTGTTCATTCCAGGTGCAATATTTGCTGCCATCATCGCTGCCTCTATCGGAATTGTACCGCTTCCGCAGAACGGGTCAACAAGAATCCTATCCTTCCTCCACGGCGAGAGCATTATAAGTGCTGCCGCAAGTGTCTCGGAGATAGGCGCCTTACCGGCAACAGGTCTGTAACCTCTCTTGTGAAGTGAATCTCCTGAGCTGTCTATACATACAGTTACTTCATCCTTATAATTAAATATCCTTATAGGGTACTCGCTTCCCGTCTCCTCAAACCAGCTAATCTTATAATATGACTTGAGCCTCTCCACCATAGCCTTCTTCACTATGGACTGTATATCTGATGAACTAAAAAGCTTACTGTTGACTGTAGTCGCCTTGGTAACCCAGAACTTACCGTCCTTCGGAATCCACTGCTCCCATTCAATAGCCTTAATTCCCTCGAAAAGCTCGTCAAAAGTGTACGCCTTGAAACGCCCGGCACATATCATAACACGCTCTGCCGTCCTCAAAAACACATTCGCCCTGCAAAGCGCCTCTGCATCACCTGTAAATGTTATTCTTCCATCCTCAACTCTCTCAATATCATATCCTAAATCAATAATCTCTCTCTTTAAAACCGCCTCAAGTCCAAAATGACAAGGCACAACAATAGGAAAAGTTCTCATTCAAATCTCCAATTCTTTATTTTTATACAATAATTGTAGCCCTAAGCAATCACCTTGTCAAATTGAAATAGCTGTATTTTTTCAAATGGTTCACCAGACCAAATTCGACAATTTTTTTAAAAAAAGCTTGCAATTTGCAACCAACTCATGTATAATCTCTTTTGTAAGGTACGTGAGTATCTTATGTATAACCCCTTATTAATTATTTATACTCCCCTCATCGAAAAAGAAGTGGCTCCCCCACTTCTTTTTCACTTTCTATGGATATTTTACGATTCTAAATTTCTACATTTCCGCAACCTGACTTGTCTGTTTACCCTTCCCGCCTCCTCACGGGCTATTTTTATTCACTATAAAGCAAAAAAAAGACAACCCATAAGGATTGTCTTTAATATGTGCGTGACAGGATTCGAACCCACGACCTACTGGTCCGTAGCCAGTCGCTCTATCCAGCTGAGCTACACGCACTCACCATTGCCGGTCAAACAACCATAAGCTGTTCTGTTCCTTAGCAACATTGATATTATATATCAGTTACGACATAATGTCAACATATTTTTATATTATTTTTTAATTCAGAATGAACTCATAGAAATAAGTGCATTTATCATCGACGTTAATATCTTTATCAGCACCACAATGATAATGAACCATTTAACAAAATTTATCCCCTTCACCGTAGCATTTTTTTGAGAATTGCTCCCTGCTGTCTTTCCTTTCTTCTCCTCATCATATAGGGTGCTTCCACCCTTTTCGTAAGTTGACACCTTCACATGGCTTGTGGTGTCATCGTACTGTTCATGGTACTGCCAATGTTTTCCATACTCCGAATGGACATCGCCATTATCATACATCTCGTGAAAACGCTGATGGTCGTCATCAAGCCCCAGATGTAGTCTATTGAACGCCCCACACTTAGGACATATTCCATAGTATTTATCGTTATCAAACTTCTTATGACAGCTTATACATGTTATCTTCATCTTTACCCCCATCCAAATTTCTTCTCTTCGTGACTGTTAAACAGCTTCATATCAATGTTTCACACCGGATATCCTTGTGCTTTTCCTATCAAGCATTGAACACTATTTTACCATCTATCACAGTGTATTTTACGATACTCTCCGAATTCATAATATTTCCGTCACTTATCGCAAAGTCCGCGTCCTTGCCGACCTCAATGCTTCCAACCCTCTTGTCTATCGTAAGATGTTTTGCGGGATTGATCGTGATAGCCTGAAGTGCCGCAAACTCGTCCATTCCCGACTTGACCGCAAGCCCCGCACAGAGTGAAAGATACTGCTGTGGTATCACAGGCGCATCTGTTATGATTGAGACCTGACAGCCTGCCTTTGCAAGTATTCCCGGCGTTGTGAACGACTTGTTTCTAAGCTCATATTTTGTCGCATGTCCGAATGAAGGACCAACCGCAACCGGAAATCCTTCTTTTGCCAGATCGTCAGCTATAAGAGCTCCGTCAGTACAGTGTTCAATGGTGAGTCCCACCCCGAACTCCTTCGCTATCCTTATGGCTGTGAATATATCGTCAGCCCTATGTGCATGCGCCTTGAGCGGAAGCTCTCCCCGTACAACAGGCAGCAACGCCTCAAGCTTAGCATCGTAAGGCGGAAGCTTGCTGTCGTCCTCCGCAGCTCCCTGAAGCTTGATATCGTACTCAACAGCTCTCCTTAGCATATCGCGCAGCCTGAACGCTGTCGTCATTCTGGAATAATTTCCCTTATCCTTGTAGCATCTTTTAGGGTTCTCACCAAAAGCGCACTTCATAGCCACAGGGAACTTCACCACCATATCATCGACACGATGTCCATACGTCTTAACAGCCATAAACATACCGCCGAGCACGTTGGAGCTTCCCGAACCTGTTCCGACACAGGTTACACCGCCCTCTCTTGCGAGCTTGACAGTCTCGTCCTGCGGATAAAATCCATCTATAGCGCGAAGCTGCGGTGTGACAATATCATTCATCTCGTTATAGTCCTGACTCTCAAATCCGATGGCATAGCCATCAAGCCCGAGATGGCTGTGTGCGTCCACCAACCCCGGATAAACATTTAGTCCTGCAGCATCTATCACCTCAGCCTCATCATTAAACGCTGCGGCTGTATTAACGGCTGTCTCCTCTATTCCGCCCTTAGCCTTAATCTCGGCTATCTTACCATCTTTAACAAAAATATCTGCTATGTACGGCTCCCTGTTGACCGCATCATGCACCAGTCCATTCTTTATTATCAGCATATCCAACTCCGTTCCTCCGCCGTGATGGCGATATGAATTTTCAATATCATTATGATACAAACAACAAAAAAAAGAAATATGACATAAGTCATATTTCCTAAAAATGCTGGTGACCGGACTTGAACCGGCACGGGATCGCTCCCGAAGGATTTTAAGTCCTTTGCGTCTGCCTATTCCACCACACCAGCACACTTATTAAATTGATGGGGCCTATAGGGCTCGAACCTATGACCCTCTGCTTGTAAGGCAGATGCTCTC
>CAMEEX010000135.1 GCA_945915235.1 uncultured Clostridia bacterium
CCTTCAATTATCCCGAGACGGACGACAGGGCGCTTGAGGCACTTTCGGAGCTTGAGGATAAGCTGTCGGACTACGATATATATGTTTCGACCACTATGGGTGATGCGTCCGCGGAGCAGATTGCAAGCGAGATGTCAGTCATAACGGTGCTCGTTGCAATAATTGTTGTGACAGTGCTTTTGCTCACATCACAGACATGGGCGGAGGTTCCGGTGCTGCTTCTTACCTTCGTGGCGTCAATGCTCATAACCAACGGAACAAATTTCATTATGGGAACTATTTCCTTTGTATCCAACTCGGTTACGGTCGTGTTGCAGCTTGCTCTCTCAATCGATTATGCGATTATTTTCTGTAACCGATATAAGGAGGAGCACGAAAAGCTCCCTACAAGGGAGGCTGATATCGTTGCACTCAGCAAAGCCATTCCTGAGATTTCATCGAGTTCACTTACAACCATAGGCGGTCTTGTGGCGATGATGTTCATGCAGTTCGGTATAGGAAGAGATATGGCGCTGTGTCTTATAAGAGCTATATTTTTGAGCCTCCTGTCTGTATTCCTTCTCATGCCGGGACTTATAATGATTTTCGGAAAGCTGATGGATAAGACGAAGCATAAGAGCTTCATTCCTAAGATACCTTTCGTAGGTAAGTTCGCATACAAGACGAGATACATAATGCCTTTTGTGTTTGTCGGACTCATTGTTGTGGCATATCTGGTTTCCTCAAAATGTCCTTATGTGTACGGCTATTCGATGATAGAGACGCCTATACAGAGTGACTCACAGCTTGTCGATGAGATGATTGAGGAGAGCTTCGGCGCATCGAACATGGTAGCACTTACCATACCTGCGGGCAGCTACGACAAGGAGGCGAAGCTCATAGCCGACTTAGAGGCGTGCGAGGAGGTCGAGTCCTGCATGGGACTTGCGAACACCGAGGCGATGGACGGCTACATGCTCGCTGACAAGCTCACGATAAGAGAATTTTCGGAGCTTTTAGAGCTCGACTATGAGGTCGCGGAGCTGCTCTACATGGCTTACGCGGTCAATGACGAGAACTATGCCAAGCTCGTGAACGGGCTGTCCAACTACAGCGTGCCGCTCATTGACATGATAATGTTCCTCTACGATGAGGTTGATGAGGGCTATGTCACACTTGATGATGACCTCATGGATACGCTTGAGAATGCACATACGCTTATGAAGGTGGCTAAGGATCAGCTTCAGGGCGAGAATTACAGCCGTATCCTCGTGTACCTTAATCTTCCTGAGGAGGGCGATGAGACCTTCGCATTCCTCGACAAGATGCACGACATGGCAGGGGTGTATTACCCGGAGGACGAGGTGCTCATTCCGGGAGAGTCCATGAGCCAGTATGATTTATATAAGACCTTTCAGGTTGATAACACGGTCGTAAATGTGGTGTCAATTCTTGCCGTGCTTGTAGTTCTTCTGTTTACCTTCAAGTCCGCCGGAATGCCTGTGCTTCTCATTCTCGTAATTCAAGGAGCTATATGGATCAACTTCTCATTCCCGGCACTGCAGAATAAGAACCTTTTCTTTATGAGCTACCTCATCGTAAGCTCAATACAGATGGGTGCGAATATCGATTACGCCATCGTTATTTCCGGCCGTTATATGGAGTTGAAGGATAAGATGAGCAAGGAGCAGGCTATCATCGAGACCATGAACTTTGCGTTCCCTACTATTGTCACATCGGGAACTATGCTTGCCATAGCTGGAATACTTATCGGACAGATGTCGTCAGATGGAGCTATCTGTGGAATTGGTCAGTGCCTTGGACGTGGTACAATTATTTCCATTATCATTGTTATGTTTGCGCTGCCACAGATTTTGTTGCTCGGTGAGAAGATTATAGAAAAGACATCGTTTGCAGTGACGATACCGCTCAAGATGGAAAAGACGACAGGGCTTATTCGTGTGGACGGAATTGTCAGCGGTCAGGTTGAGGGCAGCATTGTCGGCGAGATGCACGGCTTTATAAGAGGAAATGCCAATCTGTTCATAAGTGCCGGTAAGGTCGGGCAGGTGCAGGAAGATGGTGGTAAGCCGGAGGAGCTGAATGAAGATGATAAACAGGAATAGAAATATGACAATTAAAAAATATGGAATTTATGTGCTCACAGCTTCACTTTTGCTCGGCAGTGTTCCGGCTGTGGGAGCAGGGCAGGTATATGCCGGTGAGATATATTCAGGGGGCGGCCGGGAGCAGACCACCGAGGAGACGACGGCACCGGCAGAGACTCAGGAGGAGCAGGTCGAGGTAATACATATCACCACCGTGGACGAATTTATAGACTTTGCCAATAACTGTTACATAGACTCGTGGTCGATGGACAAGAGGGTGGAGCTCGACAATGATCTGGATTTCACAGGGCGTGAACTCGTGATGGTGCCTGTGTTTGACGGATATTTTGAGGGAAACGGACACACCATATCGGGCATAGATTTCACCGGTGAGGGCTATGTCACGGCGCTGTTCCGCTATGTGGAGGAGAGCGGTGTCATAAATAACTTAAATGTCAGGGGAAATATAACAGCCTCAGACGAGCAGGAGTGTGTAGGAGGAATTGTCGGCAGCAATTACGGCACGATCAAAAACTGTACCTTTGAGGGAACAGTCGGGGGAAAGCGCATTATAGGCGGTATTGCAGCCTTCAATAAGAATACCGGAATAATCAAGCGTTGTAAGGTATACGGCCGTATAACGGGCTCATACTATACCGGTGGAATAACGGGAATTAATCACGGCATAATAACGAGCTGCAACAATGGTGCAGGCATCAACGATGACAGCAAATGGGTTGAGTCGGAGGACGAGAACAGCTCGAATATTATCGGAAGTCTCACGGGAAGCGATGAGAGCGCTTCTATACGAAGCGGAATAGATACAGGAGGAATTTCGGGTTTTTCGGACGGAATAATCGCTGACTGCAAAAATACGGGTCAGATAGGCTACGAGCATGTGGGCTATAATATCGGCGGTATTGCCGGCAGACAGTCGGGAATAGTATCTGCGTGTGTCAATGCCGGAAAGGTCTACGGAAGAAAAGATGTCGGCGGAATAGTAGGTCAGATGGAGCCATATATAGAGGTCGTCGAGGCGGATACCATAAGAAATACCGTTGACGAGCTTCACGACTTAATCGATTTGACATTTGATGACCTTACCGACAGCAAGAATATCATGCATGATGATCTGGCAGACCTCATAAATCATGCGGACAGGGCAGTTGATGTGGGGCATGTCATGGCGGACGAGGTTTCGACATTCGCAAACAGCAATTTGAACCAGCTCGACATTATTGTTGAGCGAATAGAATATGTGTCCGACTCAATGCCGGCGGTCTTTGACTCGATGACGGCATCGATGGACAGCATCAACAATGTGACTAACTGGCTGAAGAGGCTCAATGACGACCTTGATGTGCAGGGCAAGCTTGATGCAAACCCTTCCGACAAGGAGCAGTACGATGCGGCAGTCAAGAAGATTGAGGACGCGATTGACCGCTTTAATGACACGGTAAAGAACAGCTCTTGGCAGGAAATAGACGATATATTAAAGGACGAGGACGGCAATTATAAGAATTTCAGCGACCTGACGGAGGACGATTTGAGAGCGGTGGTTGAGTCCGTGGTCGATATTCTCAAAAATGCCGAGGATATGTCACAGGCTGCCGGAGATATCATGGACGGCGTGAACACGATTGTGGATATTCTAAAGCCTTACCTTGACAATGCAGCCGATGCCGCCAAAACGGATATAGACAATGCGGTCAACGAGATGCAGAATGCCGTCACACACACAAAGGACGCATTGAATGGTATTAAGGGCATATTTACATACCTGAATGCACAGTCAGATGTGCGTTTCACAAGATTGTCGGCAGATTTTGACACGCACAGAAATGAGCTTTACAACGAGGTCAAGAGCATATCTGCAAGCCTCACGAAGCTCAATGATGATATGTCGGGCAGCTCAGACGTCGTAAACGCCGATTTGAAGGCGGTCAACGACAAGGTAAATGAGGTGTTCAATCTCATCATCGACAAGGTCGAGGCATATACAAACATTGATGCAGATAATCTTTATAACGACGTTTCAGATGAGGAGATAGACGAGGAGACGACAGGAAGGGTTGACGGCTGCAGCAACATGGGTGACGTGGCAGCGGATATCAATGTCGGCGGCATAGCGGGCTCAATGGCTATTGATACCGATGATTTGGAGGACAATGCGGCAGGAAAGACGGATATTACACTCGGAAGCCGTTACCTCACCAAATGTGTCATAAATGACTGCCGCAATGACGGCTATATCACCTCGAAGAAGGACGGCGCGGGCGGAATCGCGGGCTATATGAAGCTCGGAATTATCAGGGAGTCCAAGTCGTTTGGAAGTGTAAAGAGCAGTGACGGCGGCTATGCAGGAGGTATATGTGGGCAGTCGTTATCAATGATTGTCGACTCATATTCGCTCTGCTCTGTATCCGCAAACAAATATGTCGGTGGAATAGCCGGCTATGGAAATATAATAAGAGATTGCTACTCAATGGTTAATTTGGAGGCTGTCTCCGGCAGAGTGGGCGCTATTGCCGGTCAGACCACAGCGTATGAGGACGAAGAGGAGGAGAACGACGAGAAGGTAACGGGCAATTTCTATGTGGATAATGGTGTTCACGGAATAGACGGAATAAGCTATACCGGAGTTGCACAGCCGATTACCTACGATGAGCTTTTGAAGGTTCATGGAGTTCCTATGGATTTCAGACAGTTGAAGGTTACATACCGTGTTGACGATGTTTATGTCGGCAGGCAGACCTTGGCTTACGGAACCTCCCTGACACAGCTTGACTTCCCTGATGCCCCTAAGAAGGACGGGTTCTATGTAGTATGGCCCGATATGTCCGATGAGTTTATGACAGGAAATATTGTCGTCAACGGTGAGTACAAAAATAATGTGACCGCGGTGGCAAGCGCGGAGACTGACAAGAGCGGTAAATCGTATGCGATTGTGTCGGGTGAGTTTACCGAGGAGACCACGCTCAGCGCGGTAAGCAGAAATCTTGAGCTGCCTAAGGAAGCGCATATGAAGGAGTATGTTGTCTATGACCTTTCTCTTTCGGACATTCCCGAGAATACGCCGGAGGAGCTGACAGTGCGTCTTTTAAATCCTTATTCAAAGATGAAGCTGTATATTTCCGAGGACGGTGTGTGGACCGAGGCTGATTATACGGCGAGGGGAAGCTACGCACAGACTGCATTGTACGGCACGACGGGAGTGTTCTGCCTTGTGAACACAGGTATCAATCCGATGATATATGTTGCGGTTGGCGCGGGTGCCGCCTGTCTGCTGCTGCTTGCCATCATAATAAAGCTCATAAAGGCCGGCAAAAAGAGAAGAAATAAAAGAAAGTCGGCACAAGAGGAAAACGATAATGATGCAGAGTGAAAAATATTTTAATGACGGCAGAACAACCTATATTGAGGAGGTACACTTAGGCGGCACGGACGGTGAACGCATTGTCCCGATAATCAGATTTAAGCCCTACCAAGATGAGAGCTGGTTAAGACATGGCTTCTCGACAAGACTTGGCGGGGTGAGCGACGGGATATACAGCAGCATGAATTTAAGCTTCTCGCAGGGTGACAGCGAGGAGCTTGTCAGAAGAAATCACGGCATAATGGCTGAGGCGTTCGGAGTACAACTTGATGATATGGTGTATTCCCATCAGACTCATACGACCAATGTGCTGCGCGTCACGAAGGAGCACGCGGGAATGGGACTGACAAGGGAGAGATGCTTTCACGATGTGGACGGATTTGTGACGGACGTTCCGGGGCTCATGCTTGTGACAGCGTATGCCGACTGTGTGCCGCTCTATTTTGCGGACAGCAGACTGCATGTGATAGGGCTGTCACATTCCGGCTGGCGCGGGACGGTGAACAATATGGCGCAGGCGACGGTCGATAAGCTCAGGGAAGAGTTCGGAAGTAGACCTGATGACATAGTGGTGTTCATCGGACCATCGATATGCGCCTCCTGCTATGAGGTGGGTGCCGATGTAGCGGATAATTTCAGCGCTGCCTACGGGCAGGACGCCGGAAAGGTGTTAAGCCCGAAGAAGGAGACAGCGGCGGGGAAAAAGTATTACCTTAATCTTCACGCTGCCAACCGCATAAATCTGCTGCGCGCGGGAATACCGCAGGAAAACATATATGTCACGGACATATGCACCTGCTGCAACCCCGGACTGCTTTTCTCACACCGCGCCTCAAAAGGGAAGCGCGGAGGTCTGTGCGGATATATGATGATAAAAGAATGACCGCTCAATGAGCGGTCATTTGTTTGTCCTGTGACTTATAAGTGTAGCTTTTTTTCTACATCTGGTTCTCATACTCGAGCTTGGTCTCGAGGTTGTAGTTGTCGATGAGCTCGTGGATTCTCTCGGTAGGGTCCATGAGACCGCCGATGGACTTGTCGTGGTTGAGGGCATCTATTATCTTGGCGAGGAACTTGCTCATGTCAGCCTCGATAAAGTAAGGCTTTGCCTTGATGTTGTCGCTGATATAGGTCAGGTTGGTTGTGACAACCCCCGAGATATAGCCCTTGTTGTAGTACTCGTCGAACTTCGCCATGCCGTCGGTAAACAGACCGAAGGTCGTGCAGACGAATACCCTGCGGCAGCCGCGCTGTTTAAGGTTAGCAGCCGTGTCGAGAATGCTCTCGCCGGAGGAGATCATATCGTCGATGACCATGACGTCCTTGCCCGTGACATCGCTTCCGAGAAACTCGTGTGCGACGATAGGGTTTTTGCCGTTTACGACATGTGCGTAGTCACGTCTCTTGTAGAACATGCCGAGCTCGACGCCGAGAACACTTGAAAAATATACCGCACGGCTCATGGCACCCTCGTCAGGAGAGATAACCATAAGGTGATCCTTGTCGATGGTTATGTCCTTGAACTTCTTCGTTATAGCCTTTATGAACTGATAAGGCGGCTGGAAATTGTCAAAACCGCGGAGAGGGATTGAGTTGTTCACTCTCGGGTCGTGTGCGTCGAAGGTTATGATGTTGCTCACGCCCATCTTTGTGAGCTCCTGAAGCGCCAAAGCCGCATCGAGGGACTCAAGCTTGGAGCGCTTGTGCTGTCTGCTTTCATATAAAAATGGCATGATTACGGTAATTCTCTTGCAGTGTGAGCCTGCTGCCGCAATAATTCTCTTCAAATCCTGAAAATGATTGTCAGGGGACATATAGTTGGTGTGACCGAATACATTGTAGGTGATGCTGTGGTTGCATACGTCCGTGAGAATGTACAGGTCAGTGCCGCGGACGGAGCCTAATATCTGTCCCTTTGCCTCGCCTGAACCGAAACGCGGGCACTTGCTGTCAATGATGTAGGAGTCCTCGAGATAGCCCTTGAATTCTATGCTCTCCTTGTGCTCGTTGTGTGCATCTTTGCGGAACTGTACAATGTAGTCATCAACCTTTTTTCCGAGCTCTGCACAGCTCTGCATGACGATGAGCTTGAGCGGGGCGACAGGAAGGGTTGTAAGTTCTTTTTCACTGCTCATAGGTGTATATCTGCCTTTCTTATTTATTCGTGGTATTGTACCTGACTGCCTCAAAAATGTGTATATTTTACAGTTATTTTAGAAAATTTACACAGCCCGGTACAATATTCATAATAAGTTTATATTTCTTCTTAGTCAAGAGAAAACCTTTACAAACTCAAAATTACTTGTTATGATGTAAATATTCGGAGTAAAAGGAAAACTGCCGAGCAATATAATTAATCTATAAAATCCCACTAAATTTTTTAATATATAAAGAGGTGAAACAAACAATGAGTAAACCAATAGTTGCCATAGTTGGCAGACCAAATGTAGGAAAGTCCACGCTGTTTAACGCGCTCGCGGGACAGCAGATTTCTATAGTTAAGGATACACCCGGTGTCACAAGAGACAGAATATATGCAGATGTTGAGTGGCTCCGCTACAATTTTACCATGATTGACACGGGCGGAATTGAGCCCGACAGCAGGGATATCATTCTCTCGCAGATGAGGGAGCAGGCGCAGATAGCCATAGACACGGCGGACGTCATCATTTTCCTCGTTGATGTGAAGCAGGGACTTGTCGATTCGGACTCGAAGGTTGCGGACATGTTAAGGCGCTCAGGAAAGCCTGTCGTGCTCGTTGTCAATAAGGTCGATGATTTCAACAAGATGATGCCGGACGTATACGAGTCC
>CAMEEX010000136.1 GCA_945915235.1 uncultured Clostridia bacterium
CCAGCACAGGTAAGACCTGAAGGACCTGAACCGATAACCGCAACCTTCTTGCCGTTAGGCGCTGCAGGAGCCTCCGGCTCCACATTATTCTCCCTTGCCCAGTCTGCGACAAATCTCTCAAGCTTACCGATGGATACCGGCTCACCCTTGAAGCCTCTTATACACTTGCCCTCACACTGGCTCTCCTGCGGACATACACGGCCACACACAGCCGGCAGAGCTGAGGACTTTCCTATTACCTTGTAAGCCTCGGCAAAATTGCCCTGCTTAACCTCATTGATGAATTCAGGGATATGTATTGCTACCGGGCATCCCTTCATGCACTGTGCATTCTTACAGTTAAGGCATCTTGAAGCTTCCTCCTTAGCCTCTTCCTCATTATATCCTAAACAAACTTCTTCAAAATTCTTCGCTCTGACAGCAGGTTCCTGCTCTCTTACAGGTACTTTCTTTAAAACATCCATTCTAGTTACCTCCACACTGGCCGCATCCACCGTGATGTGTAGCGCCTTCCTTTAATTTGAGCATTGCCCTGCCCTCTTCCGTCTTATACATCTGCTGTCTCTTCATGGCTTCATCAAAGTTAACCAGATGACCGTCAAATTCCGGTCCGTCTACGCATGCGAACTTGACCTCACCGCCAACGCTTACACGGCACGCTCCGCACATGCCTGTGCCGTCAACCATAATCGGATTGAGGCTGACAATAGTCTTAATTCCAAGCTCCTTCGTGAGAAGAGCAACGAACTTCATCATAATCATAGGTCCTATGGCAACACAGACGTCATATGTCTTATGCTCATCATTGACAAGTGACTTGATAACCTCTGTAACCATACCCTTGCGTCCATAGCTTCCATCATCAGTAGTGATGTAAAGATTTCCCGCTACAGCCTTCATCTCATCTTCAAGAATGAGAAGCTCTTTATTCTTGGCACCGACAATGACATCTGCATCAACGCCATTTTCATGGAGCCACTTCACCTGCGGATATACCGGTGCTGTACCAACACCACCTGCTACAAAGAGAATCTTCTTATCCTTAAGCTCTGATAAATCCTCCTTGACAAGCTCAGAAGGCATTCCGAGAGGACCCGTGAAATCCCTGAAGAAATCTCCCTCCTTCAGATGTGACATTTTCTCTGTGGAAGCACCGACAATCTGGAATACTATTGTAATCGTACCCTCCTCACGATTATAATCGCAGATTGTAAGAGGAATTCTCTCTCCGTGCTCATCCATCTTAACGATGACAAACTGCCCCGGTAAACATCTCTTAGCTACGCGGGGTGCCTTTACGTCCATAAGGAATATCTTGTCAGCAAGCTGTCTTGCTTTTGTTATTGCATACATAGCATACCTCCTAATTCTTCATTCTTTTATTTTAATATATTAAAGCAGAAAAGACAACCGAATATTTATTTTAAAGTAAAATATTTTTAAACAAAAATATGCACTTCACAACTGAGGCAGTCATGAAGTGCATGTCAAATATCAAAGCCTTTTTATTTTACCTTTATTTAATATATAACCTCATCAAGCGTATACACGCCATTGTTCTCATATACCGTATAGACATATGAGTCCTCGCTGTCAACTCCCATCTGGTAGTTAGCCTTTAAGTCACCCTGCTCGGTTGAAACATAAATGTCAAATACCCATATTGAATGTCCTGATATGGTCTTTTTCTCATCAAGTACAAGCTTAACCGGCTCACCGTCCGATGAGAGGTGCTGAGAATCAACCATGTTCTTGTGTTCCATAGCCTGCCATAATATCTCGAGTGCACGTTCCTGTGATACCTTATCCTCAAGCTTTAGAACGTAATTGCGTTTTACAACGGCGCTCTTCTGTCCATTCTTATCATAGGTAATTACTGACAGGACGTTATTTCCGGATGGCATATCAAAAGGTCCTGTATATAAAGTGGATTTATTTGTCGGCGTAGTGTTATCAAGAGTATAGTATGCCTTTCCTCCTGCCGGAATATTTCCAATTACAATAAGCTGTTCCGTCTCATAGTTTCCGCTTCTTGGGCTTATTGTCGGTGCATCAGGTGCTTTATATTCAATCTTATATTCAGCCGAAACCACCTCACTTACAATATTGTAATCGTTCACGGCTATGCACTTGAGCACAGTCGTTCCCTCTGTTATATCAACCTTATTGCCATACAGGCTGCTATTGACTGTCGGTTCACTTCCATCAGTTGTATAGTATATTTTGTATCCATAGTCGGAGGTAATCTTGACCTCAAGATCAGTCGTATATTCACCGCCTTCAATGGCTATCGTAGGTGGTGCCACATAATACTTGGCAACAGCATCCGCAGCCTGTGTATCTTTATACTTATTATATAGTTCAACAAGAGCCTCCGTTACTCCGGCCTGTTCATAATAGTTTTCCAGATACACTATCGCCTCAAGATTGTACTGGTCAATCTGAAGTATATTGTACAACATACTGATAGCTCTCTCAGTATCGCCTGTTGCCGCATAACAGTCATATAGGCTGAACCTGAGATTTATCTTATTCTGAGCTTCCTCAAATGTAAGAGCCTTCTCAAGATACGGAATAGCCTCATCATACTTCTGGTTCTGTACATACTCTATGCCCATATTATTGTAATATGCAAAATTGTTCTGTGCCTTTTTGAGGACTGAATTGATTGTAAGAAAGGCAAGTGCTATCAACGCAGCCACAACCACTATAATTATTGCAGCTATCGCAGCTATCTTTCCTCCTTTGTTTTTCTTTCTTTTGGCAGCAGGTCTTTTCGTTCCATTGCTCTGTGCATGTTTTACATCTTCCTGTCTCTTAGAAGAACTGCCTCTTGATTGTGCGCTGTTTTTTGACTGGGTGCCATTACTCCTTGGCTGCGTATTCTGTCTCGTTCTATCCGAACTTCTCTGCGATACACCGAGAACATCACTACCCGCACTCCTGCCTGACATCTGTTTTCCCTTTTCTTGCGATTCCTGTATCTCTTTTAAATAAACCTGTGCATCAGCTGTCTCGTTCTCAACAATCTGTGCTATTGATTTGGCAAGCTCAGCTTCAAGTTCGACATCCTCTGAGCTCTTTTGCCTGACCGGCTTACCACATACATCGCAGATTTTCTGATTATCATTTAATTTATGACCACAATTTTCACATCGTATCATTATAAAATCCTCCCTGAATTGCTCCTAAAACCTTATTAATTTCCTATCATTTTCTAAATCTTGTCTAATATAGCATAATTCACTTTAAAATTCAACAGGATGATTGAAAAGTAATAAATTTGTTAAACTCAGCTTTTGATTTCATTTTCTTTTTATAATTTCTTCCCTTTTATTTTACTTGTTATACACAAAATGGTCACATGATATCTATATACTAATACTCGGATAGCAAAGTTAATGCTTTCTATCTCCCCCCTCATATTTAAAAAGCTCGAAGCCCCGGTCTAATCCCCCGGGGCTTCAAGCTTTTTTGCATTAAAATATACAACTAATCTATACAAAAAAATGGAGCGCGATACGATATGTCTGATATCAGTATCGTGCTCCATTTTTTATTCTATCTTTCAGTTATCAAGGCTTCTCATTTGTCTTATTGATGAACTTGCCCGGATCTATAGCACGGACTGTGACATTACATGTAACTGTCTTTCCGTCCACTGTAGCAGATATCGTACACTCACCAGGCATACGCGCCGTAACTATACCTCTCTGTGTAACCGTAGCAATTCTCGGATTCGTACTTCTCCATGATACGGCTGCCGTTGAAGGAGCACCGTCGACATAGAGATTAAAAGTATCATACTGTTCCAGTGTCGTCGATGACTTGCTTATCGCCATGGAATATACCGTACAGGTATCCTGAATCGTTCCATAAGTAGTGTAAGCGGTAACCTGACAGCTTCCCGGACCTACTGTAGTAATCTGTCCATTGCTGTCAACCACAACTACAGAAGTATCCGATGACACCCACTTTACGGTCTCAGTCGCATTGAGTGGGAACAATCTTGCAGTAAGAGTTCTCACCTTTCCTGTAAGCATGAGAATCTCATGCGAATTGATCGTCACTGATGTAGCGCTGACTATCTGTTTAACAATGATAGTACATTCTGCCACGACATTATTGCCGTCAGTCGATGTTGCATATACCTTGCATCGTCCAACTCCCACAGCCTCAACATCACCATCATCATATACCTTTGCAACAGTGGTATCAGATGATGTCCACTCAAGCTTCTTTACCGAAGCATCAGCAGGTTCAACCGTAGATACAAGATGGAAAACATCCCCAACGTACATGGTTATCTTCGATTCTGACAATGTAATATTTGTCACCGGCTTCACAACCTGAATTATACATGAAGCACTGACACCACTTCCATCCGCTGCGGTCGCTGTGACTACTGCCGTTCCATATCCAACGCCTGTCACTGCACCATATTGATTTACAGTGAGTATGGACTCGTCACTTGACGACCATATAATGCCCTTGTTGGATGCACTTTCCGGCTCAACCGTTGCTGTAAGCGTATATGAAGCACCATAGTTCAAATATCTTCTGTCATCTGAAAGCTTAATAGAAGTAACATACTCGCTTACGGCGATAACACACTTCTGTGAAAAGCTTCCCTCCTCAGTGGTTACAACAATCTCACACACACCGCCCTTTACGGCAGTGATAACACCCTTGTCATCAACTGTAGCGATATCGCTGTCGCTTGACCAGAATACTACGTTCTTATTAGAAGCTGTAGCAGGTTCAACAATAGGAAGAAGCACAAACTTCGTCCCCTTCACCATGTTCTGGTAATATGTATTGAGTGAAAGTCCCGTAAGTGGTTCAAGAACAATAACCGTACACGACGCAGCAACCTTTGATGCCGGGTTCGTCGCGGTTATAATACACTGACCTACACCTATGGTAGTAACCTTTCCTTCATTAGAAACTGTTGCAATCGTAGAATCACTCGTGGACCATACAATAGTCTTATCGTCGGCTGTATCAGGCGTGACCGTGGCATTCAGATAGAATTCCGTTCCTTTTCTTACCGTCATCTCGGTATTGCTGAGCGTCATTCCCGTGACAGGCTGAAGAACTCTTACATTACAGTATGCCATGAATCCACCGTCGTTCGTCTCGGCAAAGATGGTTGCACTACCACTTCCAACCGCCGTGAGAAGGTTCTCATAGGTATTGGTGTTCTCAACAGCCACAACAGCCGGGTTGGATGATGTCCACACCATAGTCTTATCATATGCGTTGTCAGGATTTACCGTTGCGGTAAGTCTGTATGTATCACCAACATTGAATGTAAGCTGTGTCTTATCAAGCTTAATTCCGTATACATCCTGTGCCACCTCAATGTGACAATATGCCGTGATGCTTGGATCAACCTCAGATGTCGCACATATCTCTGTTGAACCTGGTGCAACTAATGTCACAAGACCTGTGTTACGGTCGACGGTTACAACGCTCGTATTAAGTGATGTCCATATAATCGACTGCTCACAGCCATCTGTTGCGGAGTGTACATAACCTGTAAGCTGATACTGTTTCTGTGACATGGCGACAACAACATTGGTGTCGGAAAGCTCAATGGATGTAGGACGCTCGGTGATAAAAATATCGAGATTTACAAGCTGGCTGTTATCCTTCGAATATACGGTAAGCGTTGTGTTACCAAGCCCCTGCGCCGTCACGTCACACGACTGGTGAACACCTGTTGTGATAACCGGATTCAGGGAAATGAGTGACTGAGCCTGAGCCGAACCTGATGCCTCCCAGATAAGTTCCGTGTTATCAGGAACATTATTATCGCTGTACTGTAAATCTGCATAAATTGTCAATGTCTGTCCAAGGTACATTGTAAGATGTGACTTACCGTTCTGTGGTTCACTGAGTGTAATGCCATCTACCGGAATTGTAACATTGACATCAATTGATGCAACCTTAACTACACCATTTACCGTCTGATATGCATATACCTTAGTCTTGCCCTTACTTATACCTGTGATTGTAGCATTGAGTGAATTGTCAAAGGATGAGCTGTCCCATGTAACTGTGGCAATGCTCTCATCTGCACTCTTCCATGTTATATCGGAAACCTTTGTCGTATCCGTGCTGGTAGGGATAGCCGAAATCTCTGTTGAAAATCCTACATTTACGGATATCTCTGACTTGGAGAGCATGAGCTTATCGATAACCTTGATTGTCACATATTTTATCTCCGTACTTACCGTGACTCCGTTCTCAACCTTCTCGATAACTACCTTGATAACCGCTGTACCTTCCTTGACAGCCTCATAAAGGCCTACTCCGATATTCTGAACGGCTCCCTGGTTATTGTTCTCGTATGAATATGTTACGTTGCTGTCAAATGCTGTCGTATAGAGAGGAATGTTATCACCAATACTTACAAGTACTTCTTCCTCAAACTTAGTTCTAAACGGTACCTCAACCTCAATTGCAGATGCATATTCCGTTTTAAGGCTTCCATCGGTATTGTAGCTCTCTGCCATAGGCTTACAGCTTGCGTACACAGTCGTCTTTCCTGCATATTTACCTGTAATAACACCGGAATCGGATACATCCACAATATCTACAAGTGTAAGAGAAGGATTGACTGCGAGTCTTCTCTGCTCATATGTCCAGAAGTAAACATTCTTGTTTCCGTCCTGATCCTCATATCCAAAATTACCTGCAAGGATATTAGTATAACCCTCACTGAGTGAAACATATGACCCCTGCTCAACCGTTATTCCCGCATCACCTTTTGAGGTATTTTGAACTCCGACATACACCGCATCCGAAAGCTTATATTCTGTTCCATCAACCGTAGCCCATATTCCTGAAGAACCACCACCGATTGTACTGAACAATGTGGTTCCTGAGCCATTCTCAAAAGTCGATGTTGACCGATCAAGAACATTAGGGTTAAATGTAAAATAAACCGTATGATAGTCGTTGTGATATGTACCATCAATCGTATCCTGATTGGTATAAGCATTGTACTTCACGCTGAATGCATCTGCCGAAACCGTAAACAAATTGTTCGCAGCCGTCATTATACTAGAACCCACATAGCCAACCATGCGAAGCGGAACCTTGACCGTAAGGATATTCTGGGCGTCCGCCGAAAGCATATGATATGTAAGCTTGCTCACATCGCCGCCTGTTCCTACATTCACCTCGTTGCCATCCGCATCCGTATAATATGAATCGAAATATGTCGATGAAAGATAAGATGTACCTGCTCCTATCTCGCTGAGAACGGCAATTCCGGGTGTAGCTGATGAATCCCTTATAGAAAATACAGGCTGGTTGTAATCATCAACCACTGTCCAACTGTAGTTCTTAGCATTAAAGCGGTTGGCGAAATCATCAGGCAGTGTCCCAAGATCCGGATCAATCTTAGCTCTCGCATCAGTCTTTGACGTTGTCGAGAAACTCGTCTGCATGCTTATGTTGAACAGAAATTCTGCGTCCGCCTGCACATAAGCTCTGTACCAGAAAAACGCCCCACCCATGATAAGTGCTAACGTCGCTCCGGTTACCACCCACCTTAAATTCTTTCTCAAAATGTCCTTCAATTTACCCATTTCAGAGTCACTCTCCCGTGCCATATTTTTATTCCTTGTGCAGTCCTCACGGTTCGCACTGTATAAATCATTGCATTATGCCAACTCTTATCGCATAAAATACATTTTATCACAAAGTCTGATTTATTATAGCACAATAATTTCACGTCGTCCATATTAAATAAGAAAAAAGGCGCTGCAAAAATGCAGCGCCTGACAAAATAACAATTATCCGTAATTACTTCTGTACAAGATGTACGCCAAATCCGCCGAACTCGCCCTCGAAGTAGATAGCCTTAAGCTTGCCATCCTTAACAACAGCGGAATCCTTATCGAACTTGAAGCCTCTTCTCTCAAGATGGTAGATAGCTCTCTCGATGTAGTTAGTTGCAATAGCGATATGGCCATGTGTTCCACGTCCGCCATTCTTCATAAGCTCGAAGCCTGTGCCTGAGAATATTGAGCTGTTGCCAACCTTCTTCTCAAAACCAAACATATCGTTGAACTTATCTGCAAGCTCCTCAGCCTCAGCCTCGCTTGCAAGGT
>CAMEEX010000137.1 GCA_945915235.1 uncultured Clostridia bacterium
GTCTCTCTGATATGCCGTCCGCATATCACACTTCTCCTCAGGCACGTCACGCCCCGCACTGTCACGCGAGTGCGCGGCATAAGGACTCAGATACTCAAATTCAAACTGTTCCTGCTGTTCCCTTATATTCATCATTTTCCTCCATGTAAACATGTCCAAAACAATCCCTAATTTTATATACTGCGGCAAATACTAAAAATCCTTTTTTATTTTTACATATAAACAAATATTTTTGCACGGCAAAACAGCAGGGTGCCCTATTCCCTGCTGTTTTTAGAAGAATTATGTATGTTATGTACGCGGTTAGTTATTACTAACAATATGTATAATAAGCTAACTTGCAGGATTTGTCAATACATTTATTTAATTTTTTTCAAACCTAAAATTTTCACACCTAAAATCTATCCGAGCACTCCGCCAATGCAGCCTGCGGCAATACATATGACGGCACACCTTGCAAGTCTGCCCGCATCACCGTGAAGTCCCATGCCTGATACAATTGATATCAGCAGAATAACGGCAAAATACACCACTCCGGCGCACAGACCCCACAGAAGTCTCTTCCCCTTTTTGAGTTTTCCCGTCCCAAAGCCCGCTATAAATGAGCCCACAGCGTATATCGCCACGGCAAAAAGCGACATCTGTGCGTCGCTAAGCCCTAACTTGTATGAAATAAGCGCCCCAAGGAGAATAAGCACTATGGATACAGCCACAGCCGCGCCCGCAACCTTCAATACCTGTATGAATTTACCCACAAAAAAACCTCCACATACCTTATTACTACTAAAAGTATATGGAGGTTTTTCTCATGTGATAACCACAATCTGTGTTTTTTTCTTTTGGGCAGCCGCCTGTCTCTATATTATGTCGATATTATCTCTTTTTTCTCTGTGAAGGGCGCTTAATCGGGTGTTTTACGAGCGCCGCAAAAGCTTCTGTTCTCGCGGCAAAATCATCAAGGCTCTTCGCCTTCCACTCCCAGTTAGGTGAACCGAGTGTTCCCGGAAGATTGAGTCTCGTCTTGGCGCCGAGATCACATACGTCCTGGTAAGGGAGCACTGCCATATAGCAGTCCTGTGAGAGCGTGAAGGAAACCATTCTCCACGAAATCGGTCCGTCAGGTATTCCTGCCTTATCGAGGAATTTTCTTGTCTGGTTCTGTTCCTTCCTTGTCAGGCTCTTGTACCAGCCGTTTATTGTGTCATTGTCATGTGTTCCTGTGTAAATCACAAGGTTGTGTGCGTCCGTGTACTCACCATCTGCCACATCATTCTGTGTGAAACAGAATTGTACAATTCTCATTCCCTTAAAATCGTAGTGATCGCGGAGCTGCAGCACCTCAGGCCTTAAATCTCCAAGATCCTCGACGATGATGTTGATGTCAGGCATCTCCTTAAATATCGTATCGAAGAGCTTGTAGCCCGGAGCATAGTTCCACTCGCCGTCAACAGCCGTCTCACAGGATGCCGGAATTTTCCAATAGCTGTCGAATGCCCTGAAATGGTCTATTCTGATAATATCGAACAGCTTACTGCTGTAATCAAGCCTGTTGAGCCAGAATTTAAAACCGTCCTTCTCCATGTAATCCCAGTCATAGATAGGATTTCCCCATCTCTGACCTGTAGCGCTGAAATAATCAGGCGGTACTCCCGCGATGAAGGTTGGCTTGCCGTCAGCTCCGAGTAGAAAGTTCTCCTGCCCCGACCACACATCGAGCGAATCTATTCCTACATAAATCGGAATGTCTCCCATGACCTTTATTCCCTTTTTGTTGGCATACTTTTTTAATTCCATCCACTGCTTATAAAACTCATACTGTACGAACATTTCGTACTCGATATCCTCTGCAAGCGGCGTGAGGTCATACTCATGGTCTTTTATCCAGTTCTGCTGTTCAACCGGCCACTCGTTCCACGCCACAAGATTGTTCTGCTTCTTGAGTGTCAGAAATACAGCATAGTTGTATACCCAGTCCATCTTGATGAACTTCTTATAGCCCGCGTCAGGCTTGAAGTTCTTAAATGCCTTTCTCAGATACTTTCCCTTGAACTCCCTGACTGCCTGATAATCTATGTGCGTCGCGCCCGCGTGGAAATCGGGAACCCTCTTTAAAAGTCCCTCCTCGCAGAGCTTGTCGAGATTAATATAAATCTCGTCGCCTGCACATGATGAATATGGCTGATACGGCGAATTGCCATAGCCAAGCGGATTTAGCGGAAGCATCTGCCACACGGCAGTCTTCGCCTCCTTCAATAAATCCACGAAATGATAACTTTCACTTCCGAAATCACCTATGCCGTGTCTGCCCGGAAGGGACGCAACCGGCATAAGCATACCAACCTGTCTCATAATCTGCCTCCTTGTAATTTGTGTCTCACGCACAAAATCATTTTATCTATCTAAGAATACATATCGACTGAGCCGGCATCGTGAGGACACCGTCCTTTAGGGTAATCTCCTCGTTATTGAGAGTGAGATAACCGCGGATTGCCATGTCTGACAGCTCCGTTCCCGATATATTGATACTCATAACCTCATCCGAGGTGTTATACACAATACCTATCGTGCTTTCGTTGTAAGTCTTTGTTATCGCAGCCTGATTTCCGTCGCACAGACTCTCAACCTTCACGATGGTTCCTCTCGCAATCTCAGGATTTTCGTTTCGAAGTCTCAATGCCCGCTTATAGTAATTAAGTATCGATGTCTTGTCCTTTTGCTGTTTGTCGACAGCCTCGAATGCAGAGGTGATATTCCTATCCGCATCGGCAGGTCCCTTCGTCATTCCCTTGGTTGACAAATCTGACGACCATATCATAGGCAGTCTCTTATTTTCGTCCTTAGATCCGGAGCTTGCCATTCCTATCTCCTCTCCGTAATATACGAAAGGGCTGCCGCTCATCGTCATAAGAAGTCCGCCTGCCATCTTGATGTCATTCTCATTGTTCATAAGAGCATTTGAAACTCTTCCCATATCATGGTTAGTGATAAACGGAGCGTCGATATAATCCGCATAGACAGCAGAAAAATCATCCTGATACCTAATCATTGCATCGACAAAACCTGCTGCCCTCAATGTACCTCTCGCGGTCTTTATAATCTTACCCTCCGTGTTGCCTGCATCAAAGTTGAACATACTCGGTGTTCTGCTCGCATAATAATCCCTGATGGTACTATAGCCTGCCCACACCTCTGACACCATATAGAAATCCGGATTTTTCTCACGGCAATGTTCATAGAGCCCGTTTAAAACCTGCTCGTTAAACTCAGGCTCATTCTCCTCAAAATGCATCGCTGCGTCCATTCTGAAACCGTCCACACCCATGTCAAGCCAGAAATCGGCAGCCTCATAGAGCTCCTGCACCAACGCCTCACATGAAAGGTTAAGGTCTGGCATCTCCGACCAGAAGGAACCCTCATAGAACCAATCAGTGTTGCCTACCCTATAGTAGGTGTCACTAAGCTTCCCCTTCGAGAAGTGATAATACTCCACATAAGGACACTCCGATGCATCCGGCTCCTTATCCTTGTCAAGCTTTCTCAGATACGAACACGCATCAAGAAACCACTTGTGATTTGACGAGGTGTGATTAATCACCATATCGATAATCACATTGATTCCTCTATTGTGTGCCTCGTCGACAAGCTTCTTAAAATCGTCTACGGTTCCGTACTTAGGGTCAACCTCACAGTAATTCTTCACGTCATACTTGTGGTAGGTGTCCGACGGCATAATTGGCATGAGCCATATTCCATTAAAGCCCATGTCCTGTATGTAGTCAAGCTTCTGCGTGACACCGTTTAAGTCACCTATCCCGTCACCGTCCGAGTCGTAGAACGAGTAGACGAATATCTCATAATAATTCCGATAATTGTCATCGACAATGTTCAGCTCCTGCTTGTATTTGTAGCTGCTGCCGCACCCGAAAAGTGCTGCCGCGCACAGAACAAATATCATCAAAAGGCTTAACAGCCGTAAGCCGCACCTGCCGCCTGAAATCCTCTTATTTTTCATTTAAAGCCTCATTTCCATTTATAATAATACAAAATTCCAACGAAATTTTCTATTATATAAAAAAGCCGCGGCACTAAGCTTAAAAGCATATATCTTAGTGCCGCAGCAAAAAACTAACCCTTTACAGCTCCTCCGGTTACACCTTCTACATAGTACTTCTGTAAGCACAGGAACAATACCGTTACAGGAATCGCTACAAGCACACCGCCTGCACAGAATCTTGTGAAATATCCCTGGAAATCATTTGTCCATACCCATCGCTGCATTGCAACCGCAACATTGTAACCGTTGTCGTTACCGAATGCAACATATGATGCAAATACATAATCACACCATGGAGCCATGAACGCCGTAAGTGCCGTGTAGATAATCATAGGCTTCGAAAGTGGAATAATCATCTTAATAAATATCTGTGCTCTGGTGGCACCGTCAATTCTCGCAGCCTCATCAAGTGACTTAGGAATTGTATCAAAATATCCCTTGCATACATAGTAGCCCATTCCTGAGCTTGCAACCGAGATGAGAATGAGTCCCGGAACTGCTCCTGCCTGTGTAAGACCGAACTGCTTTAACAGGAAGTAAAGACATATCATGGTAAGGAAGCCCGGGAACATACCGAGTATCAGCCAAAATCTCATAAGCAAGGTTCTGCCCTTAAAACGCATTCTCGAGAGTGCGTAGCTTACGCAGAGCACGAACGCTGTCTGTCCGATAGCCACGAAGATAGCTATTATAAGTGTATTTCCATACCACTTTAAGAACTTGGTCTCACCGCTGAACAGGAACTTATAGGAGTCGAGTGAGAACTTCTTAGGTACAAGATAGTCTACCATTCCGCCAAGCTCCGTGATGTATGAACGGAAGCTCTGAAGTACGAGACATACAAACGGAAAAAGCCATATTATACTTATCAAAATCAATACTATATAGGCGATTGTGTTGCTGATTCTCTTTCGTGTACGCATATTATGTTGTTTAGCCATTACTGAAATCCCTCCTCGTCCTTAACTGATGGAAGCAGGTTATATACTACCAACGATATAACGGCTGTCACGACGAATACCATGATACCGATAACGGCAGCCATCTTGTAGTTCGTGTCGTTGACCGTCATCTTGTAGAGCCATGTCACAAGAAGGTCTGTGTAGCCTGCACCGCCCGAGAGTGAAAGCGACTGTGGCTTTCCCTGATTGAGCAGGTAAATGATATTGAAGTTATTTAAGTTACCCGTAAATGATGTGAGAAGGTACGGTCCTGTCACGAAGAGCATGTACGGAAGTGTAATCTTTCTGAAGGTCTGGAAGGCATTGGCACCGTCGATCTTTGCGCTCTCGTAAAGCTCTTCCGGAATGTTCATGAGAAGTCCTGTCGTGATAAGCATTACATAAGGAATACCTACCCAGAGGTTAATCACAATAATTGTAATCTTTGCAAGTGTAGGGTTAGTCCAGAATGGAATAGGCTGGCTTATCCACCCCCACTTCATGAGGTACATATTCACAAGTCCGTCATTTGCGAACATCTTTCCCACATAGAGAAGCGATATAAATTGTGGAATGGCAATCGTCATAACGAGGATTGTTCTCCAAAGCTTCTTGAACTTGATACCCTTCTTATTGATAAGAATGGCAACTGCCATGCCGAGGAAATAGTTCAGGAATGTTGCAAAGAACGCCCATATAAGTGTCCATGAAAGGACAGTTCCAAAAGTCTTACCAAATCCGCCCGTTCCGATTGAGAACAGGTTCTTAAAGTTGTCAAATCCGACCCATGTGAACAGATTAGTCGGTGACTGATGTGTAGCATCGTAGTTAGTGAATGCTATACAAATCATAAATATAATAGGAAGAAGCACGAACATGAACACACCGAGCACCGGAAGTGTGAGGAGTGTCTTGTCGAAATGTTCGTCAAATAGTGACGCAATATCAGCCTTGTTAGACGGAAGGATAAGCTTATTCTGGTTGTTTTTGTTATCCCTTATATTGAGCCGCCACACGAAGATGAAGGCAAATATAACGAAAATGCTCAGGATACTATATAACAGGATAAGAAAGCTGTTGTCACCATATGTATATACATAGTTAGCGTCGTACCCGCCGACCTTCGTTCCAAGCGTTCCTATGTCCTTAAGATATCCTGCCCCGAAGAACACCATGTACAGGATAAAAAGAACCTCCGCACCTAAAAATGCAATTCCTCTTACCCACTGCTTTCTGGTAAGTTGACCAAAGCCCATAATTAAAAAGGAAACTCTGGTTTTCCAGTCGCCCTTTGCAAAGGTGGTTCCAATATCCTTTATATCGGTTCCAACCGCCTTAAATGCTCCGGAGACCTTTCCTTTCTTTTTTTTATCAGCCATGTCTGCAATTACCTCCTCAATTCTGGTTTATTACTGCGGTCATTCACGCAGAGCGGACGGCACCCCTGCACTTTTCCATGAAAGCGCTGTTTTAATTATCCCGTTTGTGCTGTCTCCTCTGCACAAATGACCTCTTTTATTAAAAGTGCCGGGGGAACTAATTCCCCCCGGCATTAGATTTAATTCAGTTGAATTAATTACTGAGCGTAGGACTGCTCACGAGCCTGAAAGTCCTCAAGAACCTTCATAAGGTCATCATCGCTCATGTTGTCATACTTGTCAGCAATAACATCATCACCAAGTGATGTAGCGTCTGTCCAGTAATCTCCAGGATACTGACCCTGTGGAATTGTGTAAGCGAGCTGCTCTGCGAGTGCTGATAAAGCTGCATCAGCCTTAACTGCATCGCTCTGCTGTGCTACAAGGTTAGATGGACCCCAGCCAACTTCGTTAAAACGTGCAAGCTGTGTATCGCCATTTGATAAGTACTCAGCAAGTGCGAGACATACAAGCTGCTTGCCCTGCTCTGTCTGAGGCTTAACACCGAGAAGCTTAAATCCACCGAAGCCGCTCATCTGATAGTTCTGTCCATCAACTGTGAAGCTTGGTAACTTAGCACATGCATAGTTGTCACCGAATACTGCCTTAGCTGCATCTGAATCCCAGACACCATCTACGATAGCTGCAAGGTTAGTTGTCTTATCAACAGATGATCCGTTCTGGAATGAAGATGACTTTGCAAGGTTAATCATAGCCTTTAATGCTGCAACGCCTTCCTTGCTTGCGTATGTAATATTAGAAGCTGTGAATGCACCGTTGTCATCAGCCGTGTACTCAAGCTTACAGCCTGTAGCAAAGAAGAATGCTGTCTGATACCAGCCGGAGTTAATCTCCATGTAGAAGTTCTTACCTGCCTTCTCGCAGTCAGCGATGATTGCATCGAGGCTTGTAGGATCTGTAACTACGCTCTTATCATAATATAAGAAATATCCGTTATCAGATGTGATTGGGAATGCATATACTGTATTACCAACCTTAGAAGCACCTACAGCACCTGCGTCATTGTTAGTTGAAACAAAATTCTCATAGTATCCTGTGAGTGGCATGAGAGCACCTGCTGCAACGAGACGTGCTAACTGATCCTGTGCAAAACCGAAGATATCAGCTCCTGCCTGAACATCTGTTACCATGTTGCCGGCTGCCTCGCCCTCACCTGTTGCCTGAATCTCTACTGTGTATCCAGCCATATCAGGATTAGCCTTGAAGAACTCATCACACTTAGCCTGTGTGAAGTCAACAACGTTATCTGCAACCCATACCTTAATTGTACCTGAACCGTAATCTGCAAGTGTCGGCTTATCAGCTACTGCTGACTTAGATGTCTCTGTAGTGCCACCTGCTGCTGATGTTCCGTCACTGCCTGCATTGTTGCTCTTGCTGCACGCTGTAAGTGATGTAAAAGCCATCGCTGTTACGAGTGCAACTGATAATGCTTTTTTGAACTTTCTCATAATAAATGTCCTCTCTTTCTTTTTTCCTCCGAGTTTCGTTACTTAAATATTCTAAAACTTCATCTACGAAACTTTCGAAAGCTTATGCTATGATAATACTCCGTGCTTTTATAAAAGTCAATAGTACTTTTGTGCATTTTGCATATTTTTTCATGCTTTTGTTATTTGTTTTAGATATTTTGATGTTATTATTTCCATTAGCGTAAAAATGTGCTATC
>CAMEEX010000138.1 GCA_945915235.1 uncultured Clostridia bacterium
AGCGCGGTCGCGGTCAAGGTCGCCGGGTGACGTGTCGTGAGCGGTGTAATCACATGTTGTTACCTCACCATTATACTCAGGCATTGTCTCGTCTGCAGGAGCATAGAGATTGAGCTCAAGGTACTGGTGCTCCCAGCACTTGGTATCAACTGCCTTTACACCGATAGCGGAATCGTTGCTTCCTACTACCTTATATGTAGATGCGCTTGTACCGCCCTCATCTACCATATTTGTTACGCTTACATTTTCTGCTATTGCAACATTATCACGATATACTGTGAAGGTTGTTTTAAGATTGTTGTCATTGTCAAAATCTGCCTCAAAGCTTCTCCAGCTTAAGTAAACACCCTTTGTAAGTGTATTTCCGTCCTTGTCAGTTGCAGATATAAGTGTCTCTGCACCCTTCTCACCTGCAAGATTAACTGCTACAAGTGCTCTGTCCGAGTACTTCTCAAGATTTCCAGGTGTGAGTGTTCCCGTAACAGGAGTCTTGCATACTGCTGAAAGCTCACTCAAACCACCTGCATTGAGAGCTGCCACCTTATAGTAGTAGCTTATGTTGGTATCAATATCAAAATATGTATCCTTGAAGGTTGTCTCTGTAGTCTCGCCCACCTTTTCGAATGCTTTAAAGCCCTTCTCGTCCTCCGCCTTTGCTGAACGATAGATAACATACTTGATTACCTTGCCCATGTCTGCGTCTGCAACTGAAGCTGCGTTCCAGGAAATTGTGATTGTGCTCTGTACGCCTGTTGTCGATGCTGTAGGGTCTACACATACAACATTTGTCGGAGCTGCCGGAACCTTAACTGTGTCTAATACAGCTTCAACCGTCTCAACATTAGAACGGGCTGACTCTGTTCCGTCTGCTGTAACACATGTCATGTAGTACTGGTATGTCTCTCCGAGAGCCGCTGTCATAGCTCTGCATCCAAGTTCATCCTTCTTGTACTCCTCAGCTGTAAATGACTTTACAACAGTGAATGTATCATCAGAAGAACTCTTTCTATAAATGTTGTAGCTTACAGCCTCATCGACACCTGAAAAGCCAAGAAGGAAAGTCATGTTAGAACCACTTACCGACTTTTCGGATGCAACAAGTGATGAAGGCGCCTTTAAAATCTCAGTTACAGTAAATCCGTTAAAGTAATTGTCTGTTGTGATGTTGAGCTGTCCGTCCTCGACTCTTACCGTACCTGTTGCACTGGCAACACCCTGCTTAACGGAAATGCTTCCGATGGACTTGCCCTCTGCACCAAATGATGTCTTTACCGTTGATGTTCCCGGAAGGAGGTCTCCGCCGTAGCATGTAACCTCATAATCACCGTTAGGAATATCAAGTGCGAACTCTCCCGCACCTAATGTGAAGTCTCTTCCCATAAGGCTGTAAGAATCATTCTTCTGCTCACCACGGTCACGGCCTGTGCCCGGTCTTGTTATCCAGCCATAACCTCTTGCAGCGTCATACATCTCTGCACCGACACCTGTCCAGCCCGTCTCTGTAGGACCGTCAGCCTTCGCAATACTGCTCTGATCACCGTTGATATCGAACTTCCAGCCTGCGGTCTTGGTTGTAACCTGTATCATGTTAGAGAACTCTCCCTGTCCCTTAGGGTTGAATCCTCTGACTGCATATACATATGTAACTCCTGCCTGACAGGACGTATCTGTATATTTGTTTTTAGATGACACGGAATACTTCTCTGCATTAGAGAAATCCACATCATCGATTGTCTGTCCATCAGCCAATGCTGCTCTATAAATATAGTAGAGCTCGGAATCTTCCTCTGCATCCCACTGTAAGCCTACAGACGATGCACCTACTGTAGTGCTTGCAAGGTTCTCAACCTTACCCGGAGCCTTCGTAGGCACCTTATTCACAACAAGTGCAGCAAGTGAATCAAGTGCGTCTGTTGCGCCGTCCTTTGCATAATCTACAATTCCCTCTGCAACACACTGTGCGAACTTATATGCTCCATAGTACTGTAAATGAGTAGAATCGTTTGCACCACCTGCGTAAGCACCTTCAGGGTAATCACCTGCCTCAAGAATGAGGAACAATGACTTAGCACCCTCGATGCCAAACTCATTACAAAGTGCTGTAGAACGTGCCGTAAGGTCAACTATAGGAATATTCTGTTCCTTAGCCATCTTACGCATAACATCGCCATACTGCTCAAAGTTACCAACAAAGGACTTGAGCGAACCATCTTCATTCGTTGTATAGCTGTATCTTGCAACCGGTGTTACAAGGACAGGAGTAGCGCCTCTCTGTGTTACACCGTCAACATAATACTGCATCCAATACTCGAAATCGGTAGGAGAAACATATCTGTTAGGTCTTGTAGCAGTGGCATCGTTGTGTCCCCACTGAACGAGAACATAATCTCCCGGCTTTACGTCCTCAAGCAAATCATCGAACTTTCCTTCCTCAATGAAGGACTTAGAGCTTCTTCCGCCGATAGCTCTGTTCTCGATGATAACATTAGTTGTCTCATAGGTCTGTGCCTGGCTATATTCACAGTCCTTACACTCACGCTCCTCAACAAGATCACCAAAGAAGTTGTGAAGTGTCTGTCCCCAGCCTGTCTGAGGGTAGTAATTACTCTCATAAGTCTGAACTGTTGAGTCGGAAGCGATAAAGATTGTAGGCTTATCGCCTGCTGTCTTAGCTGCATTCTTGGTAATTGTAACCTTACTTACATATACCTTGCCCGTGGCAGCCTCCTCCTCTTTAGTCGCGCTTCCCGATGTCTCCAAAAACTTGAGGTTAAGGACACCATCAACGAGGCACGCTGTTATATCCTGTGTAACGGTAGCGCCCGCTGCCACCTTAACTCCTGACGCCTTTGTGATATTCTCTGCCTCGAGGGAAACCACAAGCTCCTTATCAGTAGGGTTGACAAGCTCAACGCTTACCTTGTAATCTGCATTGTTAAGTGCGAAGTCAAGTGTAGAAGTATTCTCATAGGTATACACACCAAAACCTGAGCTCTCGGTCTCTGTCCATATCTTGCTCGCAATCTCAAGATATCCGTCACCGTCAGTTACATATGATGCACTTCCGGCTGTGACCTTCTCCTCTCTTGGGTAATACACTCCGCCTACCC
This sequence comes from uncultured Clostridia bacterium, assembly GCA_945915235.1. Taxonomy (GTDB): domain Bacteria; phylum Bacillota; class Clostridia; order Lachnospirales; family Lachnospiraceae; genus CAG-882. The sequence goes on from CAMEEX010000138.1 coordinate 3,111, forward strand.
AGTCCTTAGCTGCATCAGGGTAAGTCACATCGCTGAAGCCATAGCCCGTCTCAGCGCTGAATAAGGTAGAAGTATTGACCTTCTGCCCCTTTCCCATTGCATAAGCACCGGTAGCTGCATTAACTGATGAAGCCTTCTCGGCTGCATTCACAGTTACTGCACCGACATCCGAAAGTGATACGCTTCCTGCCACCATAGCCACTGAAAGCAGAAGCGATACTCCCTTGCGAATGTTCTTCTTGAATTCTTTTGACAAATTGATTTTGCCACGCCAAATACTTGAATTCATGAATCATCCTCCCATTTGTTACAATTTTTTAAATCTCGTGCATATAGTTTTGCCACTTTATGCATCTTAACATTTTTTGAAATTTATGTAAATATGGCTTTTGTGCATTTTTGTTGTTTTTATATGCATTTTCAACCTTCTTTTGTACAAACTGTAGCAATTCATATGTAATTAGTACCAGTTTCTTAAGCATTAGTACTGGTTAGGAGTTTGATTTTTGACTAATTTTGTTGATTTTATCGACAAATTTCTGTCGTTTCTGCATAATTTTGCGCTTGTCTATCCCGCCTTAATCAGTTAAAATATTTTATAGAAAATTTATTCATACGGAGGAAAATGCAATGTTAAAGGAATTCAAAAAATTCATCTCACGCGGCAATGTCCTCGACATGGCTGTCGGTATCATCATGGGTAGTGCCTTCACTGCCATCGTAACCTCTTTAGTCAACGACATACTCACGCCGCTCATCGGTCTCATCATCGGCGGACTCGATTTCGGCGGACTCTCCATTACAATATGAAGTGCTTCCATCGCCTACGGCTCATTTATTCAGGCGGTCATCAACTTCCTGCTCGTGGCGCTGTCCCTCTTCCTTATTGTAAAGGGAATTAACAAGTTCCATTTCAAGAAGGAGCAGGCACCTGCCGCACCTACCACAAAGGAGTGCCCACTCTGCTACTCGACAATCAATATCAAAGCTACGAAGTGTCCGTTCTGCACAGGCGACATTTCTTCCAAAGCAGCATCAAAGTAGTCTTATTTGAGCATATTGTTCGTTACATGACAGAAAAATGCAAAATGGCAGGTACACCTTTGCCGGATATCCCTACCTTCGAAGGATACTCCGAGACATGGTGTGCCTGCCATTTTATCTTTATGTATTTTTCACACTAGTTCCAGCCGTTGAATATCTGTGCAAGCGGTGAGTCTGCCGACAGAACGACCGTCTTGTTCTTTCCAACCATCGAGACCTTGAGTGCATCGAGGCTTCTTACAAACTCATAGAACTCCGTGCGGCTCTCGTCGCCATACGCCTCGGCGAGTATTCTCATGTACTCAGCCTCGCCCTCGGCAACAAGGATTTCTGCCTGCATCTGTGCCTCCGACAGCATCACGGTGACTTCCTTGTCGGTTGTGTTCCTGATGACCTGCGCCTCAGCCTGACCTTCTGCTGTGTAGGTCGCTGCGATATTGTCACGCTCGGAAATCATACGCTCATACACTGCTGTCTTGTTGTCACTTGGAAGGTCAAGTCTCTTGTTCTCAACCGTTATAATCTCTATTCCGTACTGCGCCATCGTCGCTCCGATATTGTCCTCAATCGATTCTGCGAGTTCCCCGTCCCTAGCCTTTATGACCTCGTCCTGTGTCATGGAACTTATTGTATTCTTGGTCGCGTTGAACACCACCGTGTCAATACGGCTCTCAGCATTTGCGATTGAGCCGTTGAGTGTCTGTGCAAATTTCAGTGGATCTGTTATTCTCCATAAAACATAGCTGTCTGTTATCATCGTTTTCTTATCGGATGTTATTACCTCAGACTCTGCGATATCATAGAGAAGTATCTCCTTAGGGAGCGTGTCCGCTGTCTCAATAAATGGTATCTTAAAGCATATTCCCGAGGTTGTCTGCACTCTGTCAACCTTTCCGAAACGCTTCACAAGCTTAAATTCATCTTGATTGACAACCTCTATCGACGCGCCGAGTGTTATAAGTGCCAACACTGCGACAATTATTATGACTATCTTTGATTTTTTCATAAGCTGTACTCTCTTTCTGCGGTCTGCCGCAAGACATTAATTACTGTGAGTTATGTGTAATATATTTGCTATATTGGCTGTGTTATAGCCAACTTTTCCTATTCAGCAGTACTGCTGCTTCCGGTAAATGAATCGAGCGGGAGCACCGTCTCAACGCCGTCCGTTCCGACAATAATCACCTTGAGGTCAGGAAGCACGTCCTCCATCGCCTCATAGAACATACGAAGCTTTGTGACCGTAGGGTTCTTTACATACTCCTCATACATCGCATTAAATCTTGAAACCTGCGCCGTAGCCTCGTTAATTCTCTGCTCCTTCTGTGCCTCGGCATTCTTGATGATACCGTCCGCCTGAGCCTGCGCCTCGGGAACCTGCTCGTTGCGGTACTTGTTGGCATTGTTGAGTGCTGTCTCCTTGCCCTGCTTGGCGGTCTCGACCGCCTTGAACGCCTCCATGACCTCTGCCGTAGGCGGCTCGGAGTCCTGAATTGTAATATTCACGAGCATTATTCCAATATCCTGCTCCTCAAGCTTGCCGACTATGAGCTGCTTGATGTTGGACTGTATCTCCGACTTTCCCGTCGTGAGAACGCTGTCTACATCGTAGCTTGCAACAACCGAGCGGATACAGCCCTGAGCGATATTTTTAAGTATAAGCTCCGGATTTTGCGAATTGTAGACCGCCTTTACAGGGTCCGTCACCTTGTATTCGACGAAGAAATCGACATTCACAAAATTGTAATCCGACGTAATCATAAGTGACTCATCGGTGTCAAGCACATATCCGTTAGCGTCCGTGTTGTAACCCATCGTAAAACCGTGTATCGTTGTATCGACCTTTATTACATTCTGAATAAAAGGAATTTTAAAATGCAGACCTGAGTCCGTCACCGACTGCGGCTTACCGAGCGTGACAAGCACCGCCTGTTCCTGTTCATTAATCTGGTATGTGGAGTTCATTGCCAATATCGCCACCACTATGACAACAATTATTATCCATCCGAATTTCTTAAAAAATTTCCCGGATTTCTTTGCCGCCTTCCTGAACTCCTCCTCATCATAAATAAAATCATTGTTTTTACTCATACTTTTTCTCCATTCCGCAGATGTTGTGCCCAATATATGGGCTGCCGTTGTGTCTGTGTTTTGTTGCTATTGGGTGGTACTTTCCATTGGTTGAAGCTTACCTCTTGTTTGAGGTTTATCTTTTCGTCAATACTTCGATTTTGTCTTTTGAGTATTACCCAAATTTTTGATTTCTGTGAGAGCGGGCTAAGCCGACTATTCATTCAAAGCGTGGGCGCCGTCTGTGACATCTGCTGCACAGACGATGTAGTACGTTCCTGCCCGAAGGGCTTTTTATATAATAGGGAATTTCAACGAAATTTCCTATTGTATAAAAAAAGACTTTTGCTACGGAAAACCATAACAAAAGTCTTGCCACTCACTCACAAAATCCGAATCCATAACCGCGGTAAAATGGATTGTTCTGACGGAAATTATGACACCTTGCGGTGCCAGCTACTCCCTTTTGGGTATAGCAAGATATTATCATATCTCTTTGTGGGTGTCAATATATATTGGTAATTTCTTAACAAACAAATTACCGCCTGACTGGGCTATTTTCACACAGCGGCGGTAAAATATATTCTATTTTTCTGTATTTCTGTTGCATAGTACCTGATTGACTTTGTTGTTCTAATAAGCCGTATGATTTCGCTCGCACTCCTCACCTACGAAATCCACGATTTTTCTGTACTATTATATATTTTTCCACATTATGATTATTTTTCAGTGGATTTTTGCGGTGAATTATTATAATATAATTTGCGGAAAATTCGCAGGAAACTCATAATTATAATAAGAAAAAGAACTTTCATTACTATTTAAGCTGCTGCGGCGCAGCGGCGTGGGAGGATTATCATGTTCACAAAAAAACAGCTATGGGCGCTTCTCATACCTCTTATGGTGGAGCAGGTGCTCAATTCACTTATGGGAACCGCCGACACGATGATGGTCAGCAATGTAGGTTCCGCGGCGATTTCAGCCGTATCACTCGTAGACTCAATCAACACACTTATACTCAACATTTTCTCGGCACTTGCCACGGGCGGTGCGATAGTGTGCTCACAGTACATCGGAAAGCAGCGCACCGACAGGGCGAATGCAGCCGGGCGACAGCTCATCTTGTCGATGTTCGTCATATCGACCGTCATATCGGCTGTGTGCGTTATATTCAGGGCCCCGCTTCTGTCACTCATATTCGGCAAGGTTGACGCCGATGTCATGGAAAACGCACTTGTTTATATGCTTATAACCGGACTTTCGTTTCCATTTATAGGTCTGTACAACGCGTCGGCGGCGCTGTTCCGCTCCTCCGGCAATTCAAAACTTCCGATGACGGTGTCCATGATATCAAACTGCATTAATATAGTAGGAAATGCAATATTTATATTCGGGCTCAAAATGGGAGTTGCCGGTGCGGCTCTCTCGACACTCATCTCTAGAATATTCTGCGCTGTCGTCATCATGTACATTCAAACCAAGCCTAAGCAGGCCATCTACATAAGCAACTATCTCTCGATACGTCCCGACTTTTCGATGGTCAAGATGATACTCCTTGAGTTTCCGCAGTTTTATCCACACAACCCCATTTTCATAGGCATCATCATAA
>CAMEEX010000139.1 GCA_945915235.1 uncultured Clostridia bacterium
TAAAAGCTTGATATCGGGATTGGTCTCCTCAAGAAGCCCCTTTAAGGCTTTTAACTCGTCCATGCTGGACAGGTCAAGGGAGATAACTCTTGATGTCATCTTAAGCTCCGCCGCAGCCTCCTCGAGAAGTTCAGTTCTTCTCGCTATAAGCCATATCTCGTCAAACTTAGAGTACCTTGCTGCAATCTGCCTTGCAAACTCTCTTCCCATTCCTGATGATGCACCTGTAACCACTGCTATTTTCATGCTCTCTCCATTCTGCCGTCCTGCGGCTATTTTCTGCCTTTACCGTGTGTTGTCTCTTTTTTTGCAGGATTATTGTTCCTGCGTGCTGCCGTGGAACCTTTTTTCCCGGGCGCCATGCCGTGTGATATCTTTCTCGGCGGTATAAGGCAGTGCTTGTCAAAGCCGATTAAATCCTGTCTGTGAGCCTTTAAAAGAGCTTCCTTTACGAGGTCATAGTTCTCGGGATTTCTAAACTGTATGAGCGCGCGCTGCATCGCCTTCTCGTGCGGGTTGGTCGTGACATAGACGGGCTTTAGGTCGCGCGGGTCAAGTCCTGTGTAATACATGCAGGTCGATATCGTGGACGGTGTCGGATAGAAATCCTGAACCTGCTCGGGCATGTAACCTAAATCCCTGATGTACTCTGCGAGTGCAATCGCGTCCTCAAGTGTGGAGCCCGGGTGCGAGGACATAAGGTAAGGAATTGCATACTGCTCCTTGCCGAGCCGGCCGTTTATCGTTGTATATCTTTTAAGAAAAGCCTCATATACGGAATTCTCCGGTTTGCCCATAAGCTTAAGTACATTATCCGATATGTGCTCAGGTGCCACGCGGAGCTGACCACTTATATGGTATTTGCACAGCTCCTCCATAAAGGTGTCATCAGGATCTGCCATGACGTAGTCAAAACGTATTCCAGAGCGGACAAAGACCTTCTTCACATTCGGGACCTTGCGGAGCTTTCTTAGGAGCTCAACGTAATCGCTGTGGTCAACCTTTAGGTTAGCGCACGGCTTTGGAAAAAGACACTGCTTGTTGGTGCACACGCCCTTGGTGAGCTGCTTGTCGCAGGACGGGCGGCGGAAATTGGCTGTCGGGCCGCCGACATCGTAGATATAGCCCTTAAAATCAGGCTCCTGCGTCATTCTCTCAGCCTCCTCGACGAGGGACTCGTGGCTTCTTGCCTGCACTATTCTGCCCTGATGGAAGGTGAGCGCACAGAAGGAGCAGCCTCCGAAACAACCGCGGTTGCTTGTGAGACTGAACTTAATCTCCGCAAATGCCGGTACACCGCCAAGCGCGTCGTATGACGGGTGCCATGCGTTCATGTAGTCCATTGAGTACACGTCGTCAAATTCCTGCTGTGTCAGAGGATATGAAGGCGGGTTCTGGATAACGTACTCGGTATCCTTGTATTTTTCGACAAGATGCTTCGCCACAAACGGGTCTGTGTTGCAGTACTGTTTGTAAAAGCTCTCGGCATAGGTCTTTTTATCCATGCATATCTCATCAAATGACGGAAGCTCAATATACTCGTCGTAGAGATTGTCAAGGTTCCTTGCCTTGTACACGGTGCCTCTTATGAAGGTTATGTCCTTCACGTCTATTCCTGCATTGAGTGCATCGGCTATCTCGACGATGGAGTGCTCACCCATTCCGTAGGAAATCAGGTCTGCACCGCTGTCAAGAAGTATAGAGCGCTTCACTTTGTTCGACCAGTAATCGTAGTGCGCCAGACGTCGGAGGCTTGCCTCTATTCCTCCGATGATTATAGGTGTCTTTTTGTAGGTTTGTTTTATAAGGTTGCAGTAGACAATGGTCGCATAGTCAGGTCTTTTGCCAATCACCCCGCCGGGAGTGTATGCATCGAAGCTTCTTCTCTTTTTAGAGACCGTGTAGTGATTGACCATCGAGTCCATATTTCCAGCCGCCACCAGAAAGCCGAGCCTTGGCTCTCCGAGCACGGATATGCTGTCCTTGTTCTTCCAGTCCGGCTGCGATATAATTCCGACCTTGTAGCCGTTCAGCTCAAGTATTCTGCTTATTATGGCGGGTCCGAAGGAGGAATGGTCGACGTAGGCATCACCTATGACAAAGACGAAATCACACTGTGTCCACCCTCTCTTTTCCATATCTTCTCTGCATATCGGTAAAAAATCTTTCATACAATCTCCAGACGAAAAACGTGTTATCTGCACGTTATCCTAATTATTTTATATTTGTGTAATCTTCGATATAATAGCTTGCAAGCTTAATCTTCTCATCGCGCATGCCCTTAGAGTAATCGTCCTCCACGGCTACGGTGGTCATTCCTGCGGCATTGCCTGCCATAATACCCATCGGGATATCCTCAAAAACGAGACATTTTTCCGGCGCGGCATCAAGCTTTTTTGCCGCTAAAAGATAGATGTCCGGCGCTGGCTTTCCGGCTCCTGCCTCGCAGGCTGTTGTTATGGCATCAAAGTACTCGAGCACTCCCTCAGCCTTCAATGCGCCCTCTATAAGTGTCATCGAGTTGCTCGAGGCGATACCAACAAGTATCCCGTCCGCCTTGAGGCGCGCGAGAAACTCCTTGGCACCCTTCTTTAACTTGACCTCGGAAGTGTACTTGTCGTAAGCCATCTTATTCCATTTGATTTTTATATCCTCAACATCATCTTTGATGTCGAAACGCTTCTTGAAATATTCGGCGGTTTCGGTAAAGCTCATTCCCTCGATGCACTTCTGCAAATCGTCAGGGAGCTCCCTACCTATGGCGCTTAGGAAATCTATGTCTATATCGCGCCACACCCACATGGAGTCGACGAGTGTTCCGTCGAGGTCAAACAAAACCGCTTTTTTGCCTTTCAATAATTCATTGTAGCTGTATTCCATATATGTGAACGGTCTATGCCGTTGCCTCCTTTAGCATATTAATTTCTTCGTCGGTGAGACGTCTGTACTCACCCGGGACAAGGCTTTCATCGAGGGATAAAGGTCCCATCGAAAGTCTTTTAAGGTAGGTCACTTCCGTGCCGATTGCCTCGAACATGCGCTTCACCTGATGAAATTTGCCCTCATGTATTGTGAGCTGTATTCTCGATGTTCCGGCTTCGCCATCGGTGCTAAGAATGACAAGCTCGCCGGGCATTACGGGCGTACCGTCGGAGAGTGTAAGCCCTGCCGCAAACTGCTTGACATGCTCAGGTGTGACTATTCCGCGTATGTCCGCATAGTACACCTTGTCCACATGTTTCTTAGGTGCGAGCAGTCTGTGAGCGAGGTCGCCGTCATTCGTTATGAGCAACAGTCCCTCCGTGTCCTTGTCGAGTCTGCCAACGGGGAAAAGGTCATTTCGCGTTCTCTCGTCGATGAGGTCGAGAACCGTCCTTGCCTTTTTGTCGAGTGTCGCCGTGATAACCCCGGCAGGCTTGTTGAGCATGAAATATTCCATGCTTAAGAAGGCTATGACCTGACCGTCGACTGCGACAACATCGCTCAACTCGTCAATCTTTAAATCGGAAGCCTTCACAACATCGCCGTTGACCGTTATCTTTCCCTTTTTTGCCATGTCCTTGATGGCACTGCGGCTCGCAACGCTCATCTCAACAAGAAATTTGTCTAATCTTTTCATACTTTTATTGCCATCTCCACCCCGGAAGGTACTTATTCTTAACCTGTCCGTTGTTATATTTTCCCCAGCCGAGAGGAAATCCATCGACCATTATGAGCTTCATGGAATTGCTGCCCGTCACGCATGCCTCGTCGACCTCGATTGTCTCACCTTTTAAGTAGCGTATAACCGCGTCGTCCGACAGCTTTAGGTTGACCTGACTGCTGTACTGTCCGTCCTTTAACGTCATGGCAAATGCCTGACTTGGCTCAAAGCGGTTCTTCTTCAATTCGCCGAGCAGTGTTCCTGTTCTCATCGCGCGCAGACCCTTGAGCTTTCCGGCAAGAGGAGGAAGATAATATACATTCTCCCTCTGTATTATGATGTCCGAGGAAGGTATCTCAAAGTTCAGCTCGCCAAGAAAAGAGCTGAGCTCGTCCGGGAGCTTGACCGGCCTGCCGTGGACAGGCGTGTCCTGAACTGCCTCGCCGTCCTTTTTAAGAAGTGCGACAAAATGCCCTTCGCCCTGCATCTTATGAGGGAATATGCGGACGCACTGTGGAAGCCCTATTCCCTTTGAAAAGCCTTCATAAGGCTGTATTGAAGGTATTCCCGAATTAAAGATGTCGACAAGAGTGAAATCAGGGTGGCTTTCAAGGAAGAGGCTTATATTGTCCTCGTCCTCAAGCTTCGAGAAGGTGCAGGTCGAGTACAGCATGTAGCCGCCCGGCTTTAACATCTGTGCCGCCTGGCTCAATATGCTCTTCTGGATAGCTGCGAAATACTCTGGACCGTTCATCTGCCAGCTCTTTATCAGCTTGTTGTCCTTGCGGAACATTCCCTCTCCAGAGCACGGCGCATCTATCAATATCTTGTCAAAAAAGCCTTCAAATGAGGATATAAGCTTTCCCGGCTCTTCACAGGTTATTACCACATTACCTATTCCGCTTACCTCTATGTTCTTAAGAAGTGCTTTAGCGCGCGACGCTGAGATGTCGTTGGAGACCAACAGCCCCGTGCCGCCAAGCTTGGCACCAAGCTCCGTGCTCTTTCCGCCCGGTGCGGCGCACACGTCGAGAACCTTGTCGCCGTGCTCTATAGGAAGAATATGTGCGGGCGTCATGGCGCTCGGCTCCTGAAGATAGTAAAGACCTGCAAAATAGTAAGGGTGCTTTGCCGGTTTATCTTCCTCCTCGTAGTAGAAGCCGTTGTCTATCCAAGGTATTTTCTTTAATTTAAACGGACTTATCTTTAAAAAGTCCTCCGTCGATATCTTGAGATTGTTGACGCGCAGACCGTAGAGCCTCTTCTCGCCGAAACTGTCTAAATAAGCCTGAAAATCATCGCCTAAGAGCTCCTTCATCGCGTCCAAATATTTCTGTGGTAATTCCATGTAAATCTCCATTCCGCTGTATCATGTTATTGGTAATGTATCAATCAGTTTCCGATTGTCAGTCAATGCTCTGGGCTCTGTAGCCTTCGGCAAGCTTGTCAAGCTGCCGGCTGAACTCGAGGAGATGCTCAAGATCATTTTCCTGATAAATCCTGAAAAATTCGTCCTGGATTTTGACGACATCCCTCTTGTTGGCAACCTTGTAAAGGTTCTGAATGTTTATAAGAATATCATTTACGATATTGGCTTTGTATGTAAAGGAATTCTGGGCATCCATTATCTCCTCATGGATTGATGACATCTCCTCGTCAAGCTTCAATATAGCCTCCGCTGCTGAGCTTAGTCTGATACGGATATGCTCAGGTATGCTCTCGCGGTACTTGTATTGCAGTGAATGTTCTATTGTCGCCCAGAAATTCATCGCGAGCGTTCTTATCTGTATCTCGACCGGGATATCGCGCTTTCCCTTGCTGGTCTCGACACTGTAATTGATTATGATATGATAGCTTCGGTAGCCGCTCTCCTTGCGGTTTACTATGTAATCCTTCTCACGGATAACAGTCATATCACTTCTGTTCTTTATAATATTGACCACCTCGTAGATATCCTCGACGAACTGGCAGATAATTCTTATACCTGCCACGTCCTCTATCATCTCCATGATGTGGTCTATCGGAAAGCCCTTCTTCTGGGCTTTCTCGATAATGCTGGAAATCTTCTTGACACGCCCGGTGACCTGCTCAATCGGCGAATAAGCCGCCTCCTGCCTGTACTCGTTGATTATGTGGTTGAACTTTACAAGCAGTTCGTCCACAGCCAGCTCGTATGGAGCCAAAAGCTCTCTCCATAACTGTATTTCCATCTAATAACCTCCAAAACTACATTCAATTATTCTGCCCGATATCCTCATCTGACAACGGTTAATACCCCTTTAATTCATTGACTCAAGCAATGTCACAAGGTACTTCCAGACCTTCTCCACGGACTTTACACTGAGCTTCTCGGCAGGTGTATGAATATCTTTCATGTCAGGTCCTATCGATATCATGTCGAGCTGAGGAAGCTTCTCGGCAAAGAGACCACACTCAAGTCCGGCATGAATCACACACACATTGGCTTTCTCGCCGAACATATCTTCGTAGAGCTTAACAGCCTTATCCCTGAAAGCCGACTCAGGGCGGTATGCCCACTCAGGATAGCAGCCCGTCTCCACATATTCACCTCCGAAGAACTCGATAAGGTAGCGCAGCTTGTCGGCGAGCGCCTGCTTTGCAGAGCCAACCGAGCTTCTCACTGAGAAACTTATATTGATGCACTCCTCGTTCATCGAGAGTATGCCTAGGTTGAGTGAGGTCTCGACAAGTCCTTCTATATGTCCGCTGAACTTCTGAACGCCGTTAGGCACGTTCATGAGAAGGAAGATAAACGCCTGCTTGTTCTTCTCCTCGATAACGGAAGCCTCGGTGCCGCCTAAATCCTCGACCACAATCCTTATTCCGTCGTCCGTTCCCGAATACTCATTTCTAAGCTGTGTCTCGAGAATACCGCACAGCTCCTTCAGGCGTGCCTCGTCCTCAGGTGCTATACAGAGGTTCACGGAACACTCTCTGGCAATCGCGTTGTCCATTCTGCCACCGACAAGAGAGCTTATTCCGTAGAATAGCTCCTCATCGAGATTGAAGAGAAGTCTGCCGAGCAGGATATGGGCGTTTGCCCTGCCATTGTTGATTTCCATTCCGGAGTGACCGCCTAAAAGTCCTGTGATTGTGACCTTTACAGTCTTTCCCTCCATGCTAGTGTAGCTTACCGGGAGTCTGAGTCCGGAGCGCATGCCGCCGGCGCAGCCTACTATGAAGGCACCCTCCTCCTCGTTGTCGATATTTATAAGGTACTTTGAGGAGAGAACCGAACCGTCAAGCATCTTCGCGCCGTCAAGTCCGACCTCCTCGTCGACCGTGAACACTGCCTCTATAGCAGGAGCCTTGATGCTGTCATCGTCGAGAACTGCGAGCGCATACGCGATGGCAATTCCGTCGTCGCCGCCGAGGGTTGTTCCCCTTGCGGTCACATAGCCGTCCTCAACATAGACATCGAGGGCGTCTTTGGTAAAGTCGTGCTCACAGCCGCTCTCCTTCTCGCATACCATGTCGAGATGTCCCTGTATTATTACGCCCGGAGCGTTCTCGTAGCCCTCGCTCGCAGGTCTGTAAATAACCACATTATTATATTCGTCCTGATATACCTTTAGACCTCTTTTTTTCGCAAAATCTACGCAGAAATCGCTTATCTGCTTGGTATTGTGCGAACCGTGTGGTATCTGTGTGCGTTCTTCAAAAAACATAAAAACCTTTTCAGGCTGTAATCCTTTTAATGCATTGTTCATTTTAAACCTCCATATCACTGCTTACAGTGATTTTCTATCCGTGGCGATACTAAGCCACATTTTATTGTGCCACATTTTTGTGAAAAATGCAACGAAAAAAGAATGGCGTGTGCTAAATGCCGGACAGAATGAATAATATGTTTCAGACCATTCTTTGCGGGATACATCCATGAAGTCATTAGTCTTAACAAAATCCTCCAACCGCAGACTTTTATTAAGAATAAGCTGTGTGCTTGCCTGCATGCTGCTTTTGCTGCTGTCGCCCGCAACGGCGCTATCCGGGGCTGCCTACGGTCTTGTGCTGTGGTATAGGACACTTTTTCCGACGCTGATGCCGGTTATGGTGCTGTCCAGTGTTATCGTGTACACGGGCTGTGCGAGAA
>CAMEEX010000140.1 GCA_945915235.1 uncultured Clostridia bacterium
GAGCAGATGAAGGACAGGAAAACGGTTGTTTCGGGCTGCGAGTATCCATCTGCAATGATACTTCTGTTTTCGGCATACAGTATAACAGGAGACGAGAGCTACAAGAATGTTATCACGGAGCTTGAGAAGTCGGACGACTACATGGGGCTTGCGTTTGACATGAATTATGAGACGGCATTTGGCGGCAAGGAGCACTACCATGCGCTCACGGTCAAGTTCGCCGAGCTTAAGAAGCAGGACAGAACGGACGATATGCCAAAGGCGCTCTTCATGCTTGCGCTTGCAGACACGATAGCAGCCATCGCTGAGCCGGTGTATGAGCTGTACCGCTCACTCGTGGATATGTTCCGCGACGAGCTGACAGGGCTTGTGACAGCCGCATGGCAGAGAGAGGGAAGAACTCCGTCGGGAGTGGGAGCTGAGTCCGTTGCGATATTTGCCGATGGACAGGCACAGAGCATCATGTCACTTGCACTCAAAAAGGCATGTGCATTGAAGGTGGTGCTCGCCGAGAAGTATTCACGCTATATAACCGATTAGTTAAAAGCGCACGGACATATTTGGATAAGCTGTTTGTGAGGCAGACATCACAGAGGCTTTTATCGCGGCTGAGAAAATTTCAACTACCCGCCATCATAATGGTGTGGAGGAAGTGCTGATTTTTAGTAGAAAGTGTCTGCAGAATGGAGAAAATATGGAGCTTGGTTTAGTTGCAAAGACATCGAGAAATGTCTGCATAGAACTTAAAAATACAGGTATTTTTTATACGGATACGCCTAATTATGATGTATATATTAACGGTGTGTACACACAGTCCACGAACCGCGTCATCACATCGGTCTATGGTCTTTTGCCGGATACCGACTACAATATCGAGGTTGTCGAGAGCGCCGAGGCCGGCAATTACGGCACGAGAAACGAGGACAACAAGGGTTGTATAACCGTACACACTGACTATGAGTTCGTGACGCTCAATGTACGCGATTTCGGCGCATACGGAAACGGTGAGCACGACGACACACTCGCAATACAGACAGCCATCATGGCGTGCCCTGAGAAAGGCAGAGTCTATGTGCCTGCCGGAGTGTATAAGATAACGACACTTTTCTTAAAGAGCAATCTCGTGCTCGACCTTGCAAAGGGCGCAGTACTGTCGGCATTTACCGAGAGTGAGCGCTTTGGTATACTTCAGAGCTACGACGAGAAGGATGAATACAATCTCGGAACCTGGGAGGGAAATCCGCTTGACTGCTTCACCGGAATTATAACCGGACTCAATGTGGAGAATGTGGTCATCACCGGCGAGGGAACAATCGACGGCTGTGCGGATTTTGACAACTGGTGGAAGGACTGCAAGATAAGAAAGATTGCATGGAGACCTAGACTTGTGTTCATAAGCCACTGCAAGAATGTGACCCTTCACGGTGTGACGGTGACTAACTCACCTTCCTGGACCCTGCACCCATATTTTACCGAGAATATCAGATTTGTCGACCTCAAGGTTATCAATCCTGCCAACTCTCACAACACGGACGGCCTCGACCCTGAGTCCTGTACGGGAGTTGAGATTGTCGGTGTATACTTCTCGGTCGGCGATGATTGTATCGCAATCAAGTCCGGAAAGATATATATGGGAAGAAAACACAAAATTCCTACGTCGGATATGCTTATCCGTCAGTCCTGCATGCGCGACGGGCACGGTGCCGTCACGGTCGGAAGCGAGATTGCTGCCGGCGTAAACAACGTGAAGATTACTGACTGTCTCTTCCTCAACACGGACAGAGGACTGAGGGTTAAGACCAGAAGAGGACGCGGCAAGGACTCTGTTCTCGACAACATAACCTTTGAGAACATCAAGATGGACAATGTCATGACACCTTTCGTTGTGAACAGCTTCTACTTCTGTGACCCTGACGGAAAGACAGAGTATGTCGGAAGCAAGAATCCGCTTCCTGTCGATGACAGAACGCCTAGAATTGACAGGTTGACCTTCAGAAATATAGAGTGCCACAACTGCCATGTCGCAGGCGCTTACATCTACGGACTTCCTGAGCAGAAGATTGCCGAGGTGACGATGGAGAATGTTCACATCGACTATGCTGCCGATGCCAAGTCGGGAGTGGCAGCCATGATGCTTGGCTGTGATGCTTCAAGTAAGCGAGGGATAGTGGCAGCTAATATTAAACATCTCAGACTTATCAATGTGTCGATAAACGGAACTGCGGGTGAGCCGTATGAACTTATAAATGTTGACTCAGTTGTGAGTAAATAACCACATGGGGGAACTAGATGAACAAGGAACTTCTTGATATATTGCGAAAAATCACTCCCGAGGAGCAGGAGATTTTGTCAGGAAAAAAGATAAGCAGGGACAGATATTCCTCCACGGGAGAGTTCACCATTCGCGGTGAAAAGATGCTTGATAAGGGAAGTCTCATAAATATAAGGACACACACGAGGTTCATCGCGTTTCCGAAGCACAGGCATGACTATATAGAGATTATATACATGTGCAGCGGAAGCACGACACATATTATCAACAATGATACGAGGATTGTGCTTGAGCAGGGAAACCTTCTCTTTCTCAACCAGTTCTCGTACCATGAGATACTGCCTGCGGGTGAGGACGACATCGCGGTGAATTTTATCGTGCGCCCCGAGTTCTTTGACGTGGCGTTTGACATGATGGAGGAGGAGAATGTCCTCAGAAAATTCATTGTCAGCACTCTGTGCAATAACACGGATGAGGCTGCATATCTGCATTTTAATGTGGCGGACATTCTCCCAATCCAGAATCTCGTAGAAAATATGGTCTGGTCGCTCGTCAACAAACAGAGCAACAACAGACGTATCAACCAGACAACCATGGGGCTTTTGTTTTTACAGCTTATGAACTATGTCGATAAGCTTGAGGAGGATGGAAAAGAGCTTGACGTGGGAAGCGAGAACAGGATATCCTTTGCCACGCTCAAGTATGTCGAGGAGAACTACAGGGACGGCTCGCTTGCGGAGCTTGCAAAACTGCTAAACATGTCAATTTTCTCGCTTTCGCGCCATATTAAGCAGGCTACGGGCTACAACTTCAAGGAGCTTCTGCAGATAAAAAGGTTTAACAAATCAGTGCAGCTTCTCACGGAGACCACACTTCCGATAGCGGATATCATTGCCGCCGTGGGTTACGACAACACGAGTTATTTCTTCCGTGTTTTCAAGGAAAAGTATGGCTGCAGCCCAAAACATTACAGGGATGAACGGTGCAAATAAGAACGTATTTTTGACCAAGGTACGTCCTTTTATTATGCCTTTTTTTGGACTATACTGGTAACAGTTATGAGTGCAGTCTGCCTCCGGCGGGGCGGCTTGCATTTCCTACAGGAAGAACGTAAAAGTGCGTTTTTCATTACTATTTGTGCCGCTGTCCGGCGGCGGAATGGAGATTATTATGGGTAGTTACTATCTTGCTGTTGATATTGGGGCATCAAGCGGACGACACATTCTCGGACATGTCGAGAATGGAAAGATTACTTATGAAGAGGTATATCGTTTTGAGAACAATCTCGAGAAGAGGGACGGACATCTGTGCTGGAACATCGACAGACTGTTCGAGGAGATTGTAAACGGTATCGCCAAGTGCAAGGAGATAGGCAAAATCCCTGTTTCCATGGGTATTGATACCTGGGGCGTGGATTTCGTGCTTCTCGATGAGAACGATAAGGTTCTCGGAGACACCGTGGCTTACAGAGACTCGAGAACCGAGGGTATAGACGCGGAGCTCTACAAGGTTATACCTGAGAAGGAGCTCTATGCGAGAACGGGTATCCAGAAGGCATTGTTTAACTCAGTATATCAGCTCTATGCAATCAAGAAGGAGCACCCGGAGTACATAAAGAACGCGAAGAGCTTCCTTATGATACCTGAGTATTTCAACTTCCTTCTTACAGGAGTCAAGAAGAATGAGTACACGAATGCCACAACGGGTCAGCTCGTAAATGCAGTCACCAAGGACTGGGACTACGAGATAATAGAACGTCTCGGCTACAATAGGGAGATGTTCGGCAAGCTCAACCTTCCTAAGACCTCTGTCGGCAACCTTAAAAAGGAGATTATCGACCGCGTGGGCTTTGACATGGAGGTTATCCTTCCTGCAACTCACGACACAGGCTCGGCTGTAATGGCTGTCCCTGCAAATGATGACGATTTCATCTACTTAAGCTCAGGCACATGGTCGCTCATGGGAATAGAGAGAAAGGAAGCTGACTGCTCCGAGAAGAGCTGTGAGTACAATTTTACAAACGAGGGCGGTTACGATTATCGTTTCAGATACCTCAAGAATATCATGGGTCTGTGGATGATACAGTCAGTCAGAAGAGAGCAGCCTGTGAAGCTTCCGTTCCAGGAGCTCATCGCTATGGCACAGAAGGAGGAGGCTTTCACATCCACAGTCAATGTAAACGACCAGTCCTTCCTCGCGCCTGAGAGCATGACTGAGGCTATCAAGACCTACTGCAAGAACACCAACCAGGCAGTCCCTGAAAATCTCGGACAGGTGCTCCAGTGCATCTACAACTCACTTGCCGACAGCTATGCACAGACAGTGAAGCAGATTGAGGAGATTACCGGAAGAACCTACAAGAGACTTCATATTGTAGGCGGCGGCTGTCAGGATCAGTACCTCAACAAAAAGACCATGGAGGCTACCGGCAAGGAAGTCTATGCGGGTCCTGTAGAGGGAACGGCACTCGGAAACCTTATGGCTCAGATGATAAAGGGCGGCGAGTTCGCAACTCTTGAGGCTGCGAGAACCTGCGTTGCAGAGTCGTTTGATATCAAGAGAGTTGAGTAGGCAGCTGCGGATTAGTATGAAATATTTTTAACAATAAATATTTTTTACAGTATTTAAAAGAATAATTTTATTTAAAGAAAGGTGGATTTTAAAAATGTACGATGTAGAAAAGGGTTATCAGATGGCGAAGGATTTCTATGCTCAGTATGGCGTAGATGTAGACAAGGCAATCGAGATTGCAGACAGAGTTCCTATCTCAATGCATTGCTGGCAGGGCGATGATGTTGCAGGTCTTGAGAAGAAGGGCGATGACGCTCTCACAGGTGGTATTCAGGCAACAGGTAACTATCCTGGAAAGGCAAGAAACGCTGAGGAGTTAAGACAGGACATCGAGGAGGCTATGAAGTTTATCCCTGGTGAGTTAAAGCTCAACCTTCACGCAAGCTACTTAGAGGCAGACACATTTGTTGACAGAGATGCCATCGAGCCAAAGCATTTTGACAAGTGGGTAGACTGGGCTAACGAGCACAATATCGGTCTCGACTTCAACCCTACATATTTCTCACACCCAAAGAGCTCCAACGGCACACTCTCATCAGCAGATGACGATATCCGTAACTTCTGGATTGAACACGGTATCAGAAGCCGTAAGATTGGTGAGTACTTCTACGAAAAGACAGGTAAGGTCTGCGTGATCAACCACTGGACACCGGACGGTGACAAGGAGGTTCCTGTTGACACACTTGCACCAAGACTCAGACTCAAGGACAGCTACGACAAGATTTTCGAGGCTACCAAGGACGTTAAGGGCGTTATGGACGGCATCGAGTCAAAGGTATTCGGTATCGGTCTTGAGAGCTACACAGTAGGCTCACATGAGTTCTGCATGGGTTATGTTATGAACGCTAAGAGCGACCACATTATGATGACACTCGACACAGGCCACTATCACCCAACAGAGGTAGTTTCCGCAAAGCTTTCAGGCGTATACACATTCGCAGACCACGCTCTTTTACATGTATCACGTCCTGTTCGTTGGGACTCTGACCATGTAGTAAGCTTCGACGACGAGACAAGAGCAATCATGGAGGAGCTCGTCCGCATGGGTAAGCTTGAGGATACCTACATCGCAACAGACTTCTTCGACGCATCGATCAACCGTATCGCAGCATGGGTAATCGGTATCCGCAACACAAGAAAGGCTATGCTCGCAGCTCTCTTACAGCCTGTTGACACAATGAAGAAGATTGAGAAGGACGGCGACGTCAGCGGCAGACTTGCATACAAGGAAGAGTTCAAGGCGGCTCCATTCGCACTCGTATGGGATTACTACTGCGCTAAGAAGGGGGCAGGCACAGGTCTCACATGGCTCGACGAGGTTCGCGCTTACGAGAAGGACGTTCTCTCTAAGAGACAGTAATGAATAGATAGAAGATATTAAAATAAAGTATATTTATAATATCAGGGTCAAAAGGTCAGAAGTCCGATGCAAGCTTGCGTGCGTGAGGGTTTTTGACCTTTTGACCTCAGCATCATTCATATAGAAACATAAAATATCTATGTAGAAAAAATATCCATATGAAATTATGGTAATTATGCAATATAATGAGCGCTTCCTTAAGCTGGGTAATGTATGGCGGGGAGGCGCTCATTTTTTATGGCCCTTTGAGGAAAAAGTGCAAGGAGAAGGAAAATGCCTAAGAAAACCCAAAATATATGACATGAAGCAGTGAAAAAGTGCAAGGAGAATAAAAATCATCTCAAAAACCCAAAATATGTTGTTTGGTGAGCCTGATAAGGGTAAGAAGTAAGAAAAGTATCCGAAAAACCCAGAAAATGTTGTTTTGCTGGACAGAAAAGTGCAAGGAAAAAGAAAAATGCTTAAAAAACCCTCGAGATGCATATTGTTTGTGAGTCGGGAAATTCAGAGAGTGTACAGGTCGTTTTTCATTAAAGAATTTCATTTTCGCCAAAATAGACGAAGCAAATCAAAACTAAGCTCCATCATTATATAATTATATAGGATAATTCAATTTAACTCATGCGACCAAATTAGACATAAATGCAGGCAACAGTTTGTAAACATGGCGAAAACATACTGAACTCAATGCTATAAGTGATTATATATTTTACGTTATATCATTATTACTGTTGTTGTTAGAAATATTCAGGTATATCAAGACGTACACTCTCAACGTAAGACCATATCAACATAAGAAATATTAATATAATACATATTAACATAAGAGATATCAACACAAGATTATATCAACATAAGACAACATAACATAAGTTTACCCCATCAACATCGCCTGAAGCACCACAATAAAGTATTCAAAATATAAGTCAACACCATCAACACCACCCACAACAAAGTATTTTTTCTAAAATCAGAAAATTCCAACAATTCACTCGAAAACCACAAGAAAACTTATTACAAATTTCCCCTTTACAAATTCAAAACAATGTGTTAGTATAAACAAGCCTTGAAAAACAAGGCATCGCACAGACGAAAGCCGGTTGCGATAAATTGTAAACAGTTTTTAGAAAAAAGAAAAAATTCTTTAAAAAGCTGTTGACAAACCTCTGGGAACATGTTAATATATAACACGTCCTCGCGAGAGGAAAACAGAGTCAGGAAGAAATAAAACTTAGATTTCAGCCAATGATTTTGAAATTCGGAAGCCAACAGGCAGACGGGCTTCAGGAAAGCTCCGAAACAACATCACAGCGA
>CAMEEX010000141.1 GCA_945915235.1 uncultured Clostridia bacterium
ATTGCGTACAGGGGGATTTTGAACCGTAATGAGTTATATGCCACTGAGACAACCGGAAGGCTGGTTGAGGAGGTTACAAATTTAAGTGTACACAAGTTCCTCTCGGGACGTCTCGGGGGAGGTCAGCAGCTCAGCTCTATGATTGAGATGAATCAGATTGATATGATTATTTATTTGAGAGATCCTGACAACTGTTCGCATGAAGATGAGAGAGAGGCTTCAAATATTTTCCGGGCGTGTGATATGCATAATATCCCTTTTGCAACTAATCTTGCAACTGCAGAGCTTATGATTAAGGCACTTGAGCGCGGAGATCTTGACTGGCGCGAGATGTACAAATAATAGAAATTAAAGGGAAATAATTGGAAATGATAAAAAGAAAGACAGGATTTTTGCGTGCAGTTGCACTTATGCTTACATCTGTCATTGTACTTACAGGCTGTAAGAATGAGACAAGTGCGGCAATGAAAGGGCTGTCCATTGAAAATAATATAGCATATGATTATGTGCTGAGTTCAACGCTCTCAACTGCAAAGGGATTTGCAGCAGAACTCGGTGTGAGCCCAGCAGGTTCAGCTAACACGGAGGAAGGTGTACTGTCTGCTTCAGCGGCACTCCTGGTGGACATCACCGCAGGTAAGGTAGTCTATCAGAAAAACCCACACATGAAGCTATATCCTGCGAGCACAACCAAAATTTTGACAGGTCTGGTTGCGCTCGAGAATGCAGATATCAGTCAGGTTGCGACTATAGATGAGTCTATAAAGATAGATGAAAGCAATGTATGGATATGCGATTTGAGAGTTGGTGATGTAATAACCCTTGAGCAGGCATTGTATGGTGCGATAGTTAATTCCGGAAATGATGCAGCAATCATTGTTGCAACAACTGTGGCGGGGTCTATTAAGGCATTTGCGGATATGATGAATGAGAGAGCGCTTGAGATAGGTGCAACCAATTCACATTTTGTAAATCCACATGGACTTACAAATGAACAACATTATACGACAGCATATGACTTATACCTGATTTTTAATGAGGCGATTAAAAATTCTGAGTTTGTCAAGATTGCATCTACCGTCAAGTATTCGACTTCTTTTACCAGAGGCAAATACACGATAGTGCCGACATGGACTAACGGAAATCAGTTCATAAACGGAAGCGTTACGGCACCGAACGGTATGAAGGTTATATGCGGAAAGACAGGCTACACTGAGGCTGCCGGCTATTGTCTGGTGATTTTGAGTGAATCTCCATCAACCGGACATCGTTTTATATCAGTTATTCTCAATGCATCAAAGAGAGAAGATTTATACAATCAGATGAGTTACCTGCTTGAAAAGGCCTCTTATCAATAGAGTGCCGGGCAGTGTAGAATTTCAAGCCGCAGGATTTTCCCGCGGCTTGATGTGTATAGGGCTTATAAAGCTATTGTTCAGATTGACTTTTATGCTTCATTGAAGCTCGTTATTCTGCCGTATACACTGATAAGATAGAGACCACAGATTCCGACTATAGCATAGACTATTCTTGAGAGAACAGTCAGGTTCCCGAAAAGAAATGCTACAAGGTCGAATTTAAAGAATCCGATAAGTCCCCAGTTTATCGCACCGATGATGGCGATTGTGAGAGCAAAATAATCAAATCCTCTGTTATTCATAGTTACCTCTTTTCTGCGCTTAAAATGCGCTTCTTTTACAGAGCGCCGTGCCAGAACGCTGTGTTAAAAAGACTATTTTGTTACAAAGTTATGGTTTGAAAATTACGCTGTTTTTATACAGTTATATATATACATTAATGGTTGGAGTTGGAAAATGGCTGTTCAGAACAAAAATAAAAAAAATAATAATGTCGTAAAGCTTCATTATATGCCGCGTTTTAACGTCGGAGTATTGCTTTTGACTGTCATTTTTATATATCTTGTAATAAGCCTTTATCTATATATAACGAAGGATAAAGTGTTAAAGTATGAGGTAAGTGCGGGACAGCTTGTCTCAGATAATACCTTTTCCGGAGTCATTTTGTATGACGAATCAGTTGAGACGACGAGCGTATCCGGACATATCAATTATTTCCTCAATGACAATGAGAGAGCCGGGGTGGATACGATTGTATGCATTGTGGACGAGACCGGAAGTGTTTCTTCAGCACTTGCCGCTAATGCATTAAATAACGGTATGAGTTCCGTTGCAATAAATAATATCGGTCACAAGCTGGTAAACTATGCAAGGACCTATGACCAACATGATTTTTATCAGGCTTACAATATTCTTGATAATATAAGCGGGGCAGTGAATGGCTATAACGCTGAATATAAGGTTGCAAACCTTGAAGAGCTCATAGGCGAGGGGAACAGTCTTGTTCACATTATTAAGCCATCAAAATCAACTATGATCTCGTATGCCGTTGATTCTCTGTATGGTCTGACTAAGGACGACATAACAGCGGGGACATTTGATACGGCAAATTATACCATTACTAATTTAAGAAACAGGGATCTGGTTGGCATAGGGGATACACTATACAGGAAGATTAATTCCGATAATTGGGAGGTTGTGTTTCCTCTTACGGAAAATCAGGTAAGTCTGTACGCCGATATGACATCGGTGAAGGTCAAATTCCTGTCACAGAATATAACTATGACGGCAGGTTTCTCGATTATATATACCGCTGACGGCAGCTACGGTCTGTTGTCACTGAGCAACTACCTTGTAAACTTCATGGATGAGCGATTTGTAGATTTCGAGATATCACAGAATGTATCTTCGGGGCTTAAAATTCCCGTAAGCTCCGTGTGTGAGAAGGAATTTTATACCATTCCGAATGAGTACGGCTTGGTTGGCGGGGATGATATGAATACGGGATTTATTCTGCTGACTTACGATACACAGGGAAATCAGACGCGTAAGTTTGTTGAGGCAACTTACTATGCGGACATTGATGGCTATTATTATGTGAATAAAGATGTTTTCAGCGTGGGAGACTGCATTGTGAAGCCGCCTTCAGAAGACGGGATAACCATAACCGATGAAAAATATATTATAGGTACGGTTGCCACGCTTAAGGGTACCTACTGTGTGAATAAGGGCTACTGTCAGTTCAGGCAGGTTGAGATACTCGACAGAAATGAGGAGTATTACATCATAAAGCTCGGAACAAAGTATGGCTTGTCAATATATGACCACATTATCCTGAATGCGGATATGGTTACGGAAAATCAGATAATGTATTGATATTATGTTAGAAGATATATAGATGTGGAAATCATCGAATATATAAATAGCTTAATACGGAGGAAAAGACAATGGAAGAGAAGAATTTCAATGCGGACGGTGCGTATGACTATATTGCACACAACCTTAAACAGGTTCATTCTAATATAGAGTCAGCATGTGCCAAAGCGGGAAGAGAAAAAGAGGGCGTGGAGCTCATCGCTGTGAGCAAGACCAAACCTTTTGAGGAGCTTTTAGCGGCATACGATGCAGGCGAGAGAATTTTCGGCGAAAATAAGGTGCAGGAAATCTGCTCAAAATATGAGAGAACCTCACAGATGCCGGGGGCAGTTTTCCATATGATAGGTCATTTGCAGACAAATAAGGTTAGACAGGTTATCGACAAGGTTACAATGATACATTCCGTTGACTCGCTTCACCTTGCAGAGGTTATAAGCCGTGAGGCAGAAAAAATCGGGCGTAGAATGGATATTCTTATAGAAGTCAATGTGGCCGGTGAGGAGAGCAAGTTCGGGGTTAATTGCGGTGAAGTGGAAAATCTTGTAAGAGAATGTGCCAAGCTTTCAGGTGTTCATGTATGCGGACTTATGACAATAGCTCCATATGTTGAAAATTCCGAGGAAAATCGACAATATTTTAAAAAATTAAAGCAATTATGTGTTGACTTGAAAGCTAAAAACATTGATAATACAGATATGGATGTCCTGTCGATGGGAATGACGGGGGACTATCAGGTCGCGATAGAAGAGGGTGCGACCATGGTGAGAGTGGGTACCGGAATATTCGGTGCGCGCAACTATAATTTGTAACAGGAGCGATATACAGTGGCTAACATTATTAAGAATATTTTAAACGGTTTAAATCTGGGCGAGGACGAGGACGACTTCGAGGATGACGGTTACGATTGGGATGAGAAGCCGGCGAAGAAGGGGAAACGTGCGGTCGAGGAGAATGATGACGACGACATGGAGGAGGAGCCTCCGAAGAAAAAGTTCTTTGGCAGGAAGGATAACGATGAAGATACCTTTGATGACGATGAACCGGAATCGAAGCAGGTTAAGCAGCCTAAGAAGAATTATGGAAAAGTAGTTCATATGAAATCAATTCAGGGGGGTGCGGGAAAGATGGAACTTCGAGTAATCAGACCTAAGACATATGAGGATTCAAAGGAAATATGTGATACATTGTCAAGCGCTATGCCGGTTGTACTTAATCTTGAGGGTCTGAACGCTGATCTTGCACAGAGGATACTTGACTTTACATCAGGTTCGGTATACGCCATGAACGGGAACCTTCAGAAGGTTACAAGCTACATATTCGTCATAACACCTAGCACGGTTGACATATCGGGCAATTTTGACGAGATGCTCGACGGTTCAGTTGATTTATCGGGAAGTTCTAAGTATGTATTCAAAAACTAATCATAGTACTTCGGGTAACAAGAATAAAGATGAAATGATTTTAGCCGGAAGATTATCCGATTTAGCAAACACCTGCTATAATCGGAATATTCCGGTTTTTTCGGGTTTTCTGAACCTGAACGAGCAGGACGTGCTAAGCAGCGCCAAAAAGGATTTTGCGAGGGTGTGTGTGTTGACCGACGGCGGCTATGAGTATGCGGAGAGGCGTGTGGCGGTTTTTCTGCCGTATGATGATTACGAGTATACGCTTCCGGTCGAGGTGATTAAGGTCGAGACGGACAAGCGTTTTGCCGACAATCTGACACACAGGGATTTTTTAGGCGCCCTTATGAATCTGGGTATTGAGCGCTCACTTCTGGGAGATATTATAATCTCAGACGGGGCTGCTTATGTGTTCTGCCTTGAGAGGATAGCGCAGTTCATTGCGGACAATCTGACAAGAGTAAGGAACGACTATGTCCGCTGCACGCGAAACTGTGAGCTGGACAAGGACTTCTCGCCGTCGTACAAGGAGATTATGGGTTCTGTCGCCTCACTGAGACTTGACGCGGTAATCAGTCTCGCGTTCAACGAATCGAGAAGCCACAGCGTCTCATACATTGAGGATGGTCTGGTGTTTGTGAATGGACGGCTCATAACGACCAACGCTTATAATCTCAAGGAGGGAGAGATAATCTCCGTGCGCGGCAAGGGCAGGTTTAAGTATATGTATACCAAGAGTGAGACGAAAAAAGGAAGATACATGGTTGTACTGAATTTGTATGTATGATGGAGGATAAGCTTATGAACCGCAGAGTTGATGTGAAAAAGAATGGTGAGCACTGTTACGACATAGTGATTGGACAGGGCTTTGACCGCATTAAGGAGGAGCTTGAAGCTCTTGACATAAAGGGCATCAAGCTGTGCATTGTGACCGACTCGAATGTAGGACCTATATATGCTGCACAGCTAAAGGAAATACTGGAGCAGACGGGCAACAGCGTATATGTGTTTACAATCCCGGCAGGCGAGGCTAACAAAAATCTCGATGTGGTCGAGACTGTGTATACATATCTTATAGAGCAGCACTTTGAGCGCAGGGATATGATAGTGGCTCTCGGCGGCGGTGTTGTGGGAGACCTCGCGGGCTTTACGGCGGCTACCTATCTGAGAGGAATTGACTTTATTCAGGTGCCGACATCTCTTCTTGCACAGGTAGACTCGAGCATCGGTGGTAAGACAGGCGTTGATTTCTCAAAATACAAGAATATGGTCGGAGCATTCCACATGCCGAGGCTGGTTTACATCAACATCGATACACTGTCGACTTTGTCTACGAGGCTGTTCAACTCAGGCTTTGGAGAGATAATAAAGCATGGTCTTATAAAGAACAGGGAATATTTTGACTATCTTGACACCAACTATGAGCATATAAAGGCATTGGAGCCGGAATACATCACAGAGGTCGTTTACGAAAGCTGTCTGATAAAGGCAGATGTCGTGGACCGCGACCCTACCGAGAAGGGTGAGCGCGCGCTTCTAAACTTCGGACACACACTCGGACATGCTGTCGAGAAGCTTATGAATTTCTCGCTGTATCACGGTGAGTGTGTGGGGCTCGGAATGATATGTGCGTCATATATTTCAAATGAGCGCGGCTACATAACCGATGAGGAATATACAGCCATCAGAAATATGTTAAAGAAATACGGATTTCCTACAAGGGTGGAGGGACTTGATATCTTCTCAATTCTCGAGGTATCCAAGTCCGACAAGAAGATGGAGAACGGCGTTGTAAAGTTCATTCTCCTAAAGCAGCTTGGAGAGGCTGTCATTGATAAGACCGTCACATATGACGAGATGACGCAGGCACTCAAGGAGATACTTTAAAAGCAATTTCACACAGGAAATGTAAAAGTCTGTGTTTTTCATATTACATGAGTCGCTGCGTGACAGTGACATAGGAGACTGAAATGGATAATATTAAACATAAATCATTTTTGCAGATGCTCATGACTATTCCCATTGTCGGTGTTTTGCTTGCCATAGACCATCTGACAAAATACTGGGCGCATACAAGTCTGCGGGTGAATGGTCCGATTTCCGTAATAAAGGGCGTATTTTCACTCACATGGACGCAGAATGATGGAGCTGCATGGGGAATGTTAGGAGGAAATGTCATTTTAAACTGGCTTCCG
Organism: uncultured Clostridia bacterium; assembly: GCA_945915235.1. GTDB lineage: Bacteria > Bacillota > Clostridia > Lachnospirales > Lachnospiraceae > CAG-882. The sequence continues at coordinate 6,832 of CAMEEX010000141.1, forward strand.
ATAATAATCGCGGTCGTTGTCGCCGTTCTGTACCAGAGAATACCTGTCACCAAGCGCATGCTGCCGCTCAATATCATCGCAATTATGCTGTTCTCGGGCGCTGTCGGAAATCGTATAGACAGAAGTGTGTACGGCTGCGTTCAGGATTTTTTGTATTTTGAGCTTATAGATTTTCCTATCTTTAATGTTGCGGACTGCTACATCGTGGTGTCCTGCATAGCTGCCATTTTTCTGTTTATCTTCTATTATAAAGATGAGGAAGAGATGAGCAGGGTATTTTCCTTCAGGAAGAAAGGTGAGAAGCGCGGAAATTAGAATATTTCCGTGAATATGGAGATTGAATATGAATGACTTAATTTTCGAGTATAATGAGCCGTTCTATTTGGAAGTTGATAGTGAAAATGAGGGGGAGCGTGTTGACAAGTATCTTGCCGACATGCTTTCCTCTTTTTCGCGCAGTCAGCTCCAGAAGCTTATAAAGGACGGTAAGGTGCAGTGCGGTAAAGGCTATGAGGAATTAAAGCCGGTGAAGGCTAATTACAAGCTGGCTCATGGCGATACGATATCACTCATAATTCCGGAACCCGAGGAACTCAACATCGAGCCCGAGGACATTCCTCTGGATATTCTGTATGAGGACGACGACCTGA